>JANXXR010000319.1 GCA_025350525.1 Deltaproteobacteria bacterium | reverse complement strand
GACACCGGCTCGTACATGAACAAGCCCGCCTGGCGCCGGTTCCTCGTCATCGCGGCAGGCCCGGGCGTGAACTACTTCGTCGCCTTCTTCATCATCGCGCTGCTCTACTCGACGCACGGATTCCTCGACCTGACCACGACGCGCATCGAGGTGATTCCGGCGGGGCCGGCGGCGGCGGCGGGGCTGCAGACCGGCGATCAGGTGACGTCGGTGGACGGCGTACCGGTGGCCTCGTTCGACGAGCTGAAGCACGAGCTGCAGAAGGCGGACGCGCCGGCGGAGCGGCAGGTCGAGGCGCTGCGGGCGGGCGCGCGGCAGACCTTCCACGTGCGCCCCGACCACGGCACCATCTCGGTGAAGCTGGACCATGTGCTGGTGCAGCTGCCGCCGTCGGCGGCCATCCCCCGCGCGCTGCGGGACGTCTGGTCGCTCAACGCCGCCACGCTGGGCGCGCTCTGGGACGCGGCGCGCGGCAAGGGCAGCGCCTCGCTGGCCGGCCCGGTGGCCATCGTCCGGCAGTCGGCCGCCGAGGTGAGGCGCGGCCTCGCCGACTTCGCCAGCATCCTCGCCAACATCTCGGTGGGCCTCGCGCTCTTCAACTTCCTGCCGGTGCCGGCGCTCGACGGCGGGCGGCTGGTCTTCCTCGGCGTCGAGGTGGTCACCGGCCGCAAGGTCAATCCCAAGGTCGAGACGGCGATGCACGCGGTGGGCTTCTTGCTGCTGGCGGCGCTGATCATCTCGGTGGTCCTCTTCGGCGACCTGCAGCTGGGCAAGCGGCTCTTCGGCAAGAGCTGACGACAGACGCAGCGCGCGGGGGGCGGCATCGGTCGCTTGCCCGTGGTAGACAGCGCGCCATGGCCAAGACGCGCAAGACCCTGGGGCGCAAGCCGGCGGCCAAAGCCAGCCGCCCGGCTGCCCCCAGGAAGGCGCTGCAGCTCACCGACGACGACCGCGACCTGGTGCGCCGCCTCTCCGAGCGCAGCGGCCTCTCGCCCCGCGACATCGTCGAGCGCGCCCTCGCCGGATACGCCGCCGCCGTCGCCCCGGGCATGCCCCTGCACCCGGCCCCGCCGCGCAAGGGCAAGAAGGGCGAGCCACCGCCGCAGAAGCTCTTCCTCTCGGTGGACGGCAAGCCCGAGGTCGAGATCGACAAGCCCGAGTTCGTGATGGGCTCGGGCGAAAACGTCGACCTTCGTCTCGATCTGCCGCTCATCTCGCCGCGCCACGCCCGCGTGCTCTGGAAGGAGGGCCGGCACCTCTTCGAGGACCTGCGCTCCGACAAGGGCTCCTTCCGGCTGGGGCAGCCGGTCGACGTCCGGTTCATCGAGACGGGGGACGAGATCGACCTGGGCGGATTCCTGCCGGTGAGATTCCGGCTGGCCTAGGTTTATTTAACCTGGGGCGGGGGTGGCGTGTTCAGGCTTCGGAGGAGGTCGCATGACTACGCAGCCGCACATTCCCGACGAAGACGAGCTGCTCCGCGAGGCGCGGGCGCTCTTGTCTCCGCTGCCCGGCAGGGAGCCCAGGGCGGGGTTCGCGGCCATGGTCGCCCTCAACGCCCGCGACCGCCGGCGCCCTTTCGCGGCCTGGCTGCGGTGGAACCTTTTCGGGCTGGCCGTCGCCGGCGTGGCCGCGGTGGCCCTGGCCGTCGCGATGCCTCCCGCGCACCGCGAGGAGGACGTGATGCTGGCCCAGCGGCTGGAGCTGTTCGAGGACCTCCCGGTGGTGCAGAATCAGCAGGCGCTCGAGGACTTCGACGTGGTCCAGGTGCTGCACACGCTGCAGCCGGAGGCCCGCGAATGAGCCGCGCGCTGTTCATCGCCGTTGCCCTGCTCTGCGCCGCGCCGGTGCGCGCCCAGACGGCCGAGGACCGCTTCCGCAGCCTCCCCGCCGAGAAGCAGCAGGAGCTGCGC
The DNA here is from genome assembly GCA_025350525.1 of Deltaproteobacteria bacterium. Taxonomy (GTDB): domain Bacteria; phylum Myxococcota; class Myxococcia; order Myxococcales; family 40CM-4-68-19; genus 40CM-4-68-19. The sequence continues at coordinate 7,265 of JANXXR010000319.1, read as the reverse complement.
CAGAAGTTCCGCGAGCTGCAGCAGCTGCCGCCGCAAGAGCGGGCCGAGCTGCGGCAGAATCTCCAGAAGCTGCAGGCGATGTCTCCAGACGACCGGCAGAAGGTCGAGGAGAGCTACCGCCGCTTCCAGCAGATGACCCCCACCGAGCGGCAGCAGGTCCTGCAGCGCTGGGCGGAGTTCCGCAAGCTTCCGGCGGAGAAGCGGGCCGAGCTGCGGCAGCAGCTCAGCAAGGTGCTGGACTCCGATCCCGAGGAGCGCAAGCAGATCCTCGAGAACATGCACCGCTGGCAGCAGATGTCGCCGGAGCAGCGCGAGGAGGCGCGGCAGAAGTTTCGCGAGCAGCGCAAGCAGCGCAAGCAGGACCGGCAGGAGCGCAAGCAGGACCGCCGACTGGAGCGCCGGAAGGGCGGCGGCTAGCGGTGCGGCCCATCGCTTCCGCAGTGCTGGGGGCGCTGGCGTTCGCGAGCGCGGCGCGGGCGCAGGACCGGAGCCCGCCGCCGTCGCCGCCTGCGCAGACGCAGACGCAGGTGACGCCTCCGCTCTCGCAGGAGGACAAGGAGCTGGTCAAGGAGCTGGCGCTCCTCGAGCAGCTGGAGCTGGTGAAGAACCTGGAGCTCTTCCAGCCCGAGCCGGACGCCGGCAAAAGAGAGCCGCAGCGCCAGCCCTGACTGACTAGGAAGCCGCCCGACCGCGAACCAGCACCTTGCCCAGGTACTGTCCGGTGTAGCTGGCCTTGCTCTGCGCCACCTGCTCGGGAGTGCCGGTGGCGACGATGCGGCCGCCCTTGTCGCCGCCCTCAGGGCCGACGTCGATGATGTGGTCGGCGCACTTGATGACGTCGAGGTTGTGCTCGATGACCAGCACGGTGTTGCCGGCTTCGACCAGGCGGTTGAGCACCACCAGGAGCCGGCGGATGTCCTCGAAGTGCAGGCCGGTGGTGGGCTCGTCGAGCACGTAGAGGGTCCGCCCGGTGTCGGTGCGCGCCAATTCGCGCGAGAGCTTGATGCGCTGCGCTTCGCCGCCCGAGAGCGTGGGCGAGGGCTGCCCGATCTTGATGTACCCGAGCCCGACGTCGTCGAGCGTCCGCAAGATGCGGATGATCTCGTTGTGCACGCTGAAGTGCTCCATCGCCTCGCGCACGCTCATGTCGAGCACCTCGGCGATGTTCTTGCCCTTGAAGGCGACCCGCAGGGTGGCGTCGTTGAAGCGCTTGCCGTGGCAGACCTCGCAGGGGACGTAGACGTCGGCGAGGAAGTGCATCTCGACGACCTTGAGCCCGTCGCCCTCGCAGGCCTCGCAGCGGCCGCCCTTGACGTTGAAGGAGAAGCGCCCGGGCTCGTAGCCGTAGGCGCGCGCCTCGGGAGTTCGGGCGAAGACCTCGCGGATGCTGTCGAAGACCTTGGTGTAGGTGGCCGGATTGCTGCGCGGCGTGCGGCCGATGGGCTTCTGGTCGATCTCGATCACCTTGTCGAGGTGCTCGATGCCCGAGAGCGCCGTGTACGTGCCGGGCGCCTCGCGCGATCCGTAGATGGCGCGGGCCAGCGCCGGGTAGAGGATGCGGTTGACCAGCGTGGACTTGCCCGCGCCGGAGACGCCGGTGACCGCGACCAGGCAGCCGAGCGGGAACTCGACGTCGACCTCTTTCAGGTTGTTGGCCGCGGCGCCGAGCAGCCGCACCGACTTGCCGTTGCCGCGGCGGCGCTGGGAGGGGACCTCGATCCGCCGCCGCCCGGAGAGATAGCCGCCGGTGAGCGACTTCTCGTTCTTCATCACCTCGCGCGGCGTGCCGGCGGCGACGACCTCGCCGCCCAGCTCGCCGGCGCCCGGCCCGAAGTCGACGATGAAGTCGGCCTCGTGCATGGTCTCCTCGTCGTGCTCGACCACGATCACCGAGTTGCCCAGGTCGCGCAGCCGCTTGAGCGTCGAGAGCAGCCGCGCGTTGTCGCGCTGGTGCAGGCCGATGGACGGCTCGTCGAGGATGTAGATGACGCCGGTCAACTCCGAGCCCATCTGCGAGGCGAGGCGGATGCGCTGCGATTCGCCGCCGCTCAAGGAGGGCCCGGGCCGGTCGAGGGTGAGGTAGCCCAGCCCGACGTCGAGGAGGAAGCGCAGCCGGTTGCCGATCTCCTTGAGCAGCTCGACCGCCACCACCTTGTCGTTGCCCTGCAAGGGCAGCGTGCCGATGAACTCCATGGCGTTGTCGATGGTCATGCCGGAGACCTGCACGATGCTCTTGCCCCGCGTTTCGACGCCCGCCTTGTCGATGACGTCGCCGACCGAGACGGCGCGGCTCTCGGACCGCAGGCGCTCGCCCTTGCAGGCGCTGCAGGCCTTGTCGCTGAAGTAGCGCAGGTAGTGCTTGCGCATGCTCTCGGAGGTGGTCTCCTTGAAGCGGCGCATGAGCATGGGGATGATGCCCTCGAACGAGGTCTTGTACGTCCCCGTCCGCCCGCCTTCGCTCCAGCGGATGCTCATGGTCTCGTCGCCCGAGCCGTTGAGGAGCAGGTCCTGCACCTCGTGGGGCAGGTCCTTCCAGGGCTTGTCGAGGGCGACCTTGAACGACTGCGAGAGCGACTCGATCATCCGGAAGGTCCAGCCGCCCTGCTTCTCGAGCGCGTGCGTCCACGGCTCCACCGCGCCGCCACGGATGGACTTGGTCGGGTCGGGGACGATGAGGCCGGCGTCCATCTCGGGCCGGGTGCCGAGCCCGTTGCACTCGTGGCACATGCCCAGGGGGTTGTTGAACGAGAAGCTGTGCGGCGCCAGCTCCGGAAAGCTGATGCCGTCCACCGGGCAGGAGAGGTGCTCCGAGTACATGCTGTGGGTCTCGCCGCCGCCCTTGAGCTGGGTGAGCGCGTGCAGCACGCCCTTGCCCTCGCGCAGCGCCGTCTCCACCGAGTCGGTGAGCCGGCTGTCGCCGCCCTTGATGACCAGCCGGTCCACCACCAGCGCGATGTCGTGCTTGCGCTTCTTGTCGAGCTCGATCTCGTCCTCGAGGTCGAGGATGACGCCGTCCAGCCGGGCGCGGGCGAAGCCGCGCTTGCGGGCGTCGGCGAGGACTTCCTTGTGCTCGCCCTTGCGCTGCTCGATGAGAGGGGCGAGCAAGGTCAACTTGGTGCCCTCGGGCAGCTTGGCCAGCTCTTCCGCGATCTGCTGCGCGCTCTGCTTGCCGACGCGCCGCCCGCAGACGGTGCAGTGCTGCTTGCCCACCGCCGCGTAGAGGACGCGCAGGTAGTCGTGGATCTCGGTGATGGTGCCCACCGTCGACCGCGGGTTCGAGCTCGCCGCCTTCTGCTCGATGGAGATCGTCGGCGAGAGGCCCCGGATGACGTCGTAGTGCGGCTTCTCCATCTGCCCGAGGAACTGGCGGGCGTAGGCGGAGAGCGACTCCACGTAACGGCGCTGGCCCTCGGCGTAGAGGGTGTCGAAAGCGAGCGAGCTCTTGCCGCTGCCCGAGACGCCGGTGAAGACGACCAGCCGCTTTTTGGGAATCTCCAGCGTGATGCCCTTGAGGTTGTGCTCCCGGGCGCCTTTCACGAGGATGGTTTCGGGCTCCATGCGTTCCTTGGCAGGTGGGGGACCGGGCAGGATAAAGGGCAGGTCAAGGGTTCTCAACATGGAAACGAGCCTGACAGGGGGGTCTGACATCGCCGGGCGGCGGCCAGGGAGGCTGGCGCTCGCGCGGACGGCCTCGATCGCCGCGGCTTAGCGCCTTTTCCAAAGCAGCGCCAGCGCGAAGACGGCCAGGGCGGCCCACCCGGGCCAGTCGCCGATCTCCTCGTAGATGGTGGTGCCCGAGAGCATCGGCACCGGCTGCACCGCGACGCCGCGCTGGTTCTTCTCGATGCGCTGCACCACGCGCCCGGTGGCGTCCACGAAGGCGCTGATGCCGGTCGAGGTGGCCCGCAGGAGCCACCGGCGGTGCTCGATCGATCGCACCGCCGCCAGCATGAGGTGCTGCTCCTGCTCGTGGCCGGCGCCGTACCAGGAGTCGTTGGTGAGGTTGACCAGCGCGTGGGCGCGGCCCTCGCCTGCGTCGCGCATGGTGGCGCGCACCATCGCCGGCAGGATGTCCTCGTAACAGATGATGGTGGCGAACCGGTACCCGCCAAAGCGGAGCGGCCTGGTGGTGGTCCCGCGCGAGAGATGCGAGGCGAGCGGCGACCACTCGTAGAGGCGGGGGAACCAGTCGCCGAAGGGGATGTACTCGCCGAAGGCCAGCAGCTGGATCTTGTCGTAGTGGTCGCCGATGCGGCCCTGCGCGTCCACCACGACGGCGCTGTTCCAGATGTCCTTCGCCGAGGTCCGCTCGACGCCCGCGATCAGCCCCACCGGCACGCCGCCGAGGATGGCGCTGCCGTCGGTGGCGCCGTCGCGCAGCGGCCGGGTGTTGAAGCCCACCTCGGGCCAGATCACCAGCCGCGCCCCTCGCGCGTGCAGCTCCGCCGTCTCGTCCTGCAGCGTGCGGACCGAGGCGTAGGGGTTTTGGTGCAGCTCCAGCTCACCGACGTTGGGCTGCGCGAGGCCAACGGTCAGGTGCTCCGCCGCGCGCTGCCGGTCGTCGATCTGGATGAGCCGGTCGAAGCCGTAGGCGGTGGTGGCGGCGACGGCGATGAGGGAGGCGGCCATCGACCAGTACGGCGGGCGCTGCGCCCTCCGCCAGGCGAGGAGCGCGTCGAAGAGGGCGCCGTTGACCAGCGCCTGGAAGGCGGAGAGGAGGAGCGCGCCGCCCAGGTCGGCGATCTGCACCAGCGGCAGGACCGGCATGAGCGCGACGCCGGTGTAGCTCTGGAAGAGGAGCGGATAGACGAACTCGGCGGCCACCAGCGCGACGGGGAGGAGCGCGACGGCCGGCCAGCGCGTGCGCAGCCGCAGCCAGCGCAGGCCGAGCGACATCACGCCGAAGAGCAGCCCCTGCATCGCGCAGACCGCCAGGTAGCCCAGCGCCGCCAGCGGCCAGGGGGCGAAGGCGAAGACGGTGAGGAGGTGGACGATCCAGGAGTAGCCGCCGAGATGGGTGACGAAGCCCATCCACCAGCCGCGCCAGAAGGCCTGCCGGGGGGTCGCGTCCTCGAGCGACCAGAGCAGCGGCACCATGCAAACGAAGGCCAGCGGCCAGATGCCGAAGCCGATCCAGCTGAGGAAGTAGAGGACGCCGGAGAGGGTCGGCAAGAGCAACGGACGAGCGCGGCGCATGAGCCTCGACATGGTACATGAGGGCCGATGGCGGTGCTCCTCAACCAGACGTCAAACCTCCGGGCGCGCCTCGAGCTGGTCCGACGGCTCTCCGACGGGACGCGCGGGCCGGCCTCGCTGGAGATGCGCGTCTCGGTGGACCGCTACCGCCACCAGGGCCACGACTTCGCCCCGCTGCTGGAGGTGCCGAAGGCGACGCTGCTCGACATGGATCTGATCCAGTTTTTGCAGGCGCTGGAGGAGCTGCTCGACGGGAAGGCGGAGGTGGCGGCGCTGGAGGCGAGCGTCGATCCGGCCATCGGGCTGCGCTTTGCCGGCGGGCCGGAGGCCTTCCTGGTGGAGGTGGGCGTCGATCTACTGAATGTATTGGAACCGCTGGGGGGCGTCTCGGGCGAGCGGGGCGCGGACCTGGCGCTCTACCGGTTCGTGGCCAACCAGAAGGCGGCGGTCTCGTTCTGCGCGGCGCTGCTCGATGACTTCGCCAAATTCCCGACCGATCCGTCCCGGGTCAGTCCAGGCGAGCCGGCCTGAGGGGGAAGCTGTCCACGACCCCCCCAAAAAAAAATCTTTTTTCTTCAGGGGGGTGCGGCGTGGGTCCGCCGGTCGGCGGCTTAGTGCAGCAGCTTTTGGATCCGGGCGCGCTCGTCCGGGTCGTCGGAGAGCGCCAGGGACTTGCGGTACCAGCCGGCGGCGGCGGCCTTGTGGCCCTTCTTCGCCTCGGCGTCGCCCATCATCCTGGATGCCCGCGCCCGGTCTCGCCTGGGGAGAGACTTGTGGAGCAGCTCCTTCAGGATGCTCTCGGCGCCGGCGGCCTGGCCGGTCCAGAGCGCCTTTTGCGCGCTGCCGAACTGCTTGGCATAGGCGCTGGGCCTGGCGGCGCGCGGGGCGGATAGGTAGGCGCTCGGGACGGCGCTGCGCGGCGCCGGGGCCTCGGGCTGGCCGAGCGTGGTCGGGTCCTGCGCGGGCTCCCGGTGCAGCGCCTCGGCTACCGCTGTCTGGAGGACGGACCGCGAAGGCGCGGCGATCGGCGACGACTCGGCGATCTGCGGAGCCGCTGGCCGTGCCGCTGCCACCTGCGCCGCAGTGGACGACGCCGCAGGACGCCGGGTCAGCAGCGCCGCCCCGGTGACGAGGACGAGCGCCAGTGAACCGGCCGCGAGCGGCCACCAGCGCGGCGCAACGAACTCCGCCCAGCCCGGAATGCCGGGCGCCTTCTCGGCAGGAGGGGCCGGCACCTCGCCCATCATCGCCCGCACCAGCGCCGGATCGACGGCGGGCGGCAGCATGTGCGGCGGAGCGTGCGCGACCTCCGGGTCGGGACGCGGCGCCTCGACCACCGGCACCGGATCCTCTTCGCCCTCGAGAGCCTCCTCCAGCGGCGCGGTGTCGGCGACGGGGATGATCGACCGCATCATCACGGCTGCCTCGTCGCCGCTGTGGGGCCGCTGCGCCGGGTCCTTGGCGAGGAGCCGCGCGAGGAGCGCCTCGAGATCGCCGTGCACCTTGCGCCCCACGTCGCGCAGCCGCAGCGCGGGCTGATCGCGGTGGGCCTTCTTCAGCTCGTCCGCGCTCGAGCCCATCAGCGGCAGGCGGCCCGAGATCAGCTGGAAGAGGAGCACGCCGACGGCGTAGAGATCGCTGCTGCCGTCGCCAGGAAGGCCCCGGGCCTGCTCCGGCGAGAGGTAGGCCGCGCTCGAGAGCGGCAGCGGCCCCGACTCCGCGATGCCGGCCTTCGACAACAGGTGTGCGGTGACCAGGTCGAGCAGCACCACCTGCTCGCTGCCGTCCTGGGCCTTGCTGATGCCGACGTTGGCGGGCTTGAGATCGAGATGGGAGAGCCCGAGCCGGTGCAGGACCGAGAGGCCGTCGCAGACCTGGGCGCAGAACTCGAGCGCGCGGCCGGGCAGCAGGCGGCCCCGCTGGCGTAGCTCGTCGGCCAGGGTCTGCTCGCCGCCGCTCTGGTAGACGAGGAAGAAGGCCTGCACCAGGTGGACGCCGCCGGCGATGGGCCGCGCCAGGTGGGGATGGTCGAGCTCCGGCGCCGCGGCGAGGCGCTGGGCTTCGTCGAG
>JANXXR010000310.1 GCA_025350525.1 Deltaproteobacteria bacterium | reverse complement strand
CTCGACGAAGGCCTCGCCGACTTCTTCACCATCGAGGGCAGCGGCTGGAAGGGCGAAGGCGGCACGGCCATCGCGCAGCGGCCGGAGCTGGTGGGCTTCTACACGCAGATCGCCCGCGACGCGGCCAAGCGCGGTGCGCTGGCGCTGGGCTTTCTCGAGCTGGGCGGCAAGCGCATCGCGGCGCACCTGTCGTTGATTCAGGCCGGCCGCCACTTCCTCTTGAAGCTCGGCTACGACGAAACGCTGCACGAGTTCTCGCCGGGACAGCAGCTGGTCTCGGAGGCCATCCGCGACGCCTGCGCCCGCGGCCTCTCCGAGTTCGACTTCCTCGGCCCCTGCATGGAGTGGAAGCTGGACTGGGAATCGAAGCTGCGCGCGCACACCTGGCTGACCATCTTCCGCGCGACGCCCAGGGGCAAGCTGGTCCACCAGGCCCGCTTCACCCTCTGGCCGATCGCGAAAAAACTCTTCAAGAAGGAGTCGTAGACATGGCGAACACGGCGCAGCGGCTTCGCGTGGCGGACGGGCAGGGCGAGAAGGCCCCGGCTCCGAAGCGCACCGTCCCCTGCATGCAGACGGCCTGGCCGCACATGCTCTTCCCGCGGCCGGCGGCGTCGGTCCCGCTCGCCTTTCCTTTCGAGCAGCCGGGCCTGCGCTACCGCTACTTTGCGCGCAACGCCGTCTGGGACGCCATCCGCCTGCTCGACCTCAAGGGCAAGCGCGTGCTGATGCCGTCGTATTTCCACGGCGTCGAGCTGGAGACGCTGCTGGCAGCGGGCGTCACGCCGGTCTTCTTCCGCGTCGACGAGCAGATGAAGTGCGACTGGGACGACGCGCGCGAGAAGGCGCAGGACATCGCCTGCGTCTACGTCATCCACTACGCCGGCTTCCCGCAAGACATGGGCGCCGCCCGGCAGCTGGCCAACGAGCTGGGGGTGCCGGTGCTGGAGGACTGCGCGCTGGCGCTGCTCTCCCGCGACGGCGAGAAGCCGCTGGGCTCCTTCGGCGACGTCTCCGTCTTCTGCCTCTACAAGACGCTGCCGGTGCCCAACGGCGGCGCGCTCCTGGTCAAGGGCGATCTGGCCCGGAAAGTCGCGGAGCTGCCGCTCGTGCAGCAGCCGCCTTTTCCTTCGACGGCCTCGCACCTGATCGGCAGCATGCTCTCGAACCTGGAACTGCGGACGGGCGAGGTCGGGCGCCGCACGCGCCGGGCCATCCGCGACGCCGGCCGCTGGGTGGTGAACCGCGCCAACGTCGAGCGCGTCTCCACCGGCACGCAGCACTTCAACCTCGACGACGTCAACCTCGGCATGAGCGCCTTGAGCCACCTGGTGCTGCGCAACCAGGACTTCGCCGGCATCGTCGAGAAGCGGCGCCGCAACTACTTCCTCCTCTACGCCATGCTGCGCGACGTGGCCCCGCCGGTGACCGGCGAGCTGGCGCCCGGCGTCTGCCCGCTCTTCTATCCGGTGGCGGTGGACGACAAGGCCTCGGCCATGGCCCGCCTGCTCTCGCGCGGCGTCGAGACGGTGGACTTCTGGCGCGTGCGCCACCCGGCGGTGCCGATGGGGCTGTTCCCCGAGGTCGATCGCCTGCGCGCCCGGGTGCTGGAGCTCCCGGTGCACCAGGATCTTTCGCCCGCCGACGCCGAGCACGTCGCCTCCTGCGTGCGGGAGCTGCTCAAGTGAGCTTGCCCGCGCAGGTCATCGAGGTCGCGCCCATCGAGACCACGGTGGGCGCTCCCGACGCCGCCGAGTGGCGCGCGCTCAACCACCGCGCCCGCGCCGGCAACATGTTCCTCTCGCCCGACTGGCTCGAGCCGTGGTGGGCGCACTTCGGCGCCCGGCGCGAGCAGCAGATCCTCTGCGTGCGCGAGGGAGCGCGGCTGATCGGAGTCCTGCCGCTCTTCGCCGAGACCGTCCGCCTGGGCGGCATCGACGTGCGGCGCATCGCCTTCCTCGGCGACGGCGAGACCGGCTGCGATTACCTCGACGCCATCGCCGAGCCCGGCCGCGAGCGCGAGGTGCTGGAGCACTGCCTCGAAGCCCTGATGAAGCTGCCCTGGGATCTCTGCGATCTCGACGGCGTCTGGCGCGAGAGCTTCACCGCCGGACAGCTGGCCGCGCGCTTCGCCCCGCGGGGCGGCGAGGTCCTGCGCGACTCGCGGCTGCGCTACGTCTGCCCGCACATCCCGCTGACCGGCAGCTACGACCAGTACCTCGAGACCTTGAGCCGCCGCGAGAACCTGCGCCGCCGCGAGAAGTGGATCTTCCGCCAGCCGGGCGTGTCGATCTCCTGCGCGAAGACGCCGGACACCGCCGCCAAGGCGACCGACGAGTTCCTCCAGCTGCACCGCGCGCGCTGGGCGGTGGAGGGCGGCTCCGACGGCCTCACCGACGACCGCCACGAGCAGTTCCACCGCGAGGCTTCGCAGCGGCTGGCGCAGAGCGGCGCGCTGCGGATGTACACGCTCTATGCGGCGCGGCGGCCGGTGGCGTCGGTGTACGGCGTCGTCCACAACGACAAGTTCAATTACTACCAGTCGGGCTACGACCCCAACTGGGGCTCGCGGTCGGTGGGCCTGGTCCTGCTCGCGCGCACCGTCAGCGATGCGTTCAATGAAGGACTGCGCGAGTTCGACTTCCTCCGCGGCAACGAGGGCTACAAGGGCGAGTGGGCCCGGGGCGAGCGCTGGACCATCGAGCTGCGGCTCTGGCGCGGCGCTCGCGGCCGTGCGGCCAGGACTGCCCTGGGCGCGTCGGTGTTCGCCCGCGAGACGGTCAAGGCCGCCATTCCGGCCAAGGCGCTCGACGCCATGCGCAAGGCGCGGCGGCTGCTGCGCCGGCCAGAGGGCGAATCGCCGCTCAAGGCGGCCTTGCGAATCTTCCAGGAGCCGTGAAGCCGGACGATGCACAGATTGCCGGCTCGGACGAGCGGGGGAGGGTTCGCATGGTTGGCCTCAAGGAACGAGCGGTCGAGCTGGCAAGGCGCGCTGCCAAGGGCGCTGCTGCCGCGGTGCTGCATCACTCGGGCGCGCGGGAATTGCTCTCCACCGTGCAGCGTCGCGCGGTGGGCGGGCGCCGGGTGCTGCTGCTCAGCTACCACCGCGTGGTGGCCGACTTCGCGGCCGAGAAGGATCGCAGCCTCTACACGCTCAACATCGCGCAGGACACCTTCCGCAAGCACCTGGAAGTCCTGCAGCAGAGCCACGACATCGTCTCGCTCGACGACGCGCTCGCCGTCCTGAACGGCTCCCGCCAGTCCACCCGCGACGTGGCGGTCATCACCTTCGACGACGGCTACCGCGACGTCTACACCCACGCCTTCCCGGTGATGCGCGACATGCGCGTGCCGGGCGTCGTCTACGTGCCCTCGGCCTTCATCGGCACCGATCGGGTCCTGGGGCACGACCGCCTCTACCTCGCCCTGAAGCGCATGCAGGAGCGGGGCATCTCCGCCATGGCCGTGGGCGTCGGCGGGCAGGGCGAGCGCTGGCTCATCGACGCGCTGGCCGGCGAGCCGACTGCCAACGTCGCCCTCGAGCGGCTCATCTCGCGCTACCCGACGCCGCAGCTGCTCGAGCTGGCCTCGACGCTGGAAGATCGCCTCGGCCTCGGCAGCGAGAAGTTCGCCGACGGCCAGCTGCCCATGACCTGGGAGATGCTGCGCGAGATGGACGCCTCAGGCGTCATCACCGGCGCCCACACCGCCGAGCACACCGTGCTCACCAACGCGCGGCTGGCCGACGCGCGCCGCGAGATCGCGCAGTGCCGGGCGGTGCTGGAGAAGGGCATGAAGAAGCCCGTCCGCCATTTCGCCTACTGCAACGGCTACTACAGCGCCGGCGTCGCCCAGGCGCTGCGGGCCGAAGGGTTCGTCAGCGCGGTTACCACCGAGGACATGCCCAACGTCCCCGGCGGCGATCCCTACGCGCTCAAGCGCAAGGTGCTCTGGGAGGCGTCGTCCGCGGGAGTGCTCGGCGACTACTCGCCCGCGCTCGCGGCCTGCCAGTTCGACGACACCTTCGGGCTGCTCGCGGTGCAGAAGCCCGTGATGGGCGCGCGCCCGACCAACTTCGATACGGCAGGGAAGGCGTCCGCGGAAAAGCCGTTCTCCGCGCACGGATGATCCACATGTCCAAACCGAGGGGGATCCTGGGGCAGGCCGGTCCGCTGATGCTGGGCCGCGGCGGGGCGACGGTGCTGGGGTTCGCGCTGCCGCTCATCCTGACGCGGCTTCTGCCGCAGGCCGAGTTCGGCACCTACAAGCAGGTGTGGCTGGTGGTCACCACCGCCTATTTCATGCTGCAGCTGGGCCTCGCGCAGAGCCTCTACTATTTCATTCCGCGCAAGGACGGCCGCGAGAAGCAGTGGCTGACGCAGGCCACGCTCTCCTTGACGGTGCTGGGCGTGCTCGCGGGCGTGGTGCTCTACGCGGGCCGGTTCCTCGTCGCCAAGCAGTTCGGCAACCCCGACCTCGCGGGCTTCGGCCTGCCCATGGCGTTGATCGCGGCCTTCATGATCGCCGGCGCGCCGCTCGAGATCACGCTGACGGCGGAGGGCCGCGTCAAGACGGCGGCCTGGGTCATCTTCCTCTCCGACGCCTTCCGCGTGGTGGCCTCGGTGGTGCCGCTCGTCCTCGGCTGGGGGCTGCACGGATTTTTCTGGGCGTACGTCGTGCACGCCGCGGCGCGCTGCGCGGTGCAGCAGTACTTCTTCGTGCGGCACGGGCGGCCGTCGGTGGACTGGAAGCTGTGGAAGGAGCAGCTGGTGTACGCGCTGCCGTTCGGCGCGGCCATCCTGCTCGACATCCCGCAGAAGACCTTCCACCAGTGGGCGGTGGGCTGGAGCGTGGACGCGGCGGCCTTCGCCATCTACGCGCAGGGCTGCTTCCAGCTGCCGATTGTAAACTTACTCTACTCTCCCATCAGCGACATTCTTCAAGTGCGCCTGGCTGAGCCCGGCACCGATCACCACCGCGTCCACATCTTCCACGACGCCAACCTGCGCCTCGCCGCCGTCTTCTTTCCCTTCACCGCCGGCATGGTGGCCGCCGCCTCGCTCTTCGTGCCCGCGCTCTTCACGCACACCTACGACGCTTCGGTGCCCATCTTCCGCGTGGCCATTCTCATGACGCCCTTCGCCTCGCTACCGCTCGACGGGGTGCTGCGCGCGACGGGGCACACCAGGTATCTCTTCCGCGTCTTCTTCTGGCGCCTGCTGGTGACGGTGCCCGCGGTGCTCCTTGGCATGCACGCCTTCGGGATGGTCGGCGCCATCACCGGCCACGCGGTGGCCGAGTCGATCATGCGCGTCGTCATGCTCGACAAGGTGCGCCGTGTCTTCGATGCCACCTGGAGCGAGATCCTTCCCTGGAGACAGCTCTCGCTGATCGGCGCCGCTTCGTTGGTAGCCTGCGCGCCGGCCGTCTACATCTCGCGGCAGGCGTCGGCGGGGCCGCGGCCGTTCCTCGCGCTCTGCGCAGCGGGAGTGGCCTACCTGGTCGTTTACCTCGGCGCCATCGCGCTGACGCCGGGTGAAGGCGGAGCGGTGGCGCGGATCCGCCGCGTGCTGCTCGGCCACCACGTAGCCGCAGCGTAGCGCTCGCCCGCTCGGCCGGAGAAGGACTCTTTCCTCCCATGCGCCGGCGTCGCCAAGTTTACCCGGCGGCGTTGCCGCGCGTCGGGGGGTCATGCGAACAGGTTTCGTTGGATTGGTGGCGGCGGTCTGCGCGTTGGCCTGCGGCGGCTCCGCGTCGCCACCGGGCGGCTCCGGGGGCGGCGGCGCGGTCAAGCATACCTTGGCGGTCGGCCTGTCCGGCTCCGGCGTGGTGACTTCGTCCCCCGCCGGCATCGACTGCGGAGCGGCCTGCAGCGCGTCGTTCGCGCAGGGCGCTACCGTGTCGCTCTCCGCTGCCGCTGCCAGCGGGTTCACCTTCGCAGGCTGGAGCGGCGCCTGCTCCGGCCAGTCGGCCTGCACGGTGGCCATGAGCGCCGATGCCTCGGTGACGGCGACCTTCACCGCCATTCCGCCGCCGCCGCCCGCTCAGTCGTTCACCGTGACGGTGACGACGGCCGGCTCCGGGTCGGTGACCTCCACCCCCGCCGGACTTGATTGCGGGAACAATTGCTCGGCCCAGTTTCCTGCGGGCACCACCGTGACGTTGACCGCGA
>JANXXR010000306.1 GCA_025350525.1 Deltaproteobacteria bacterium | reverse complement strand
GCGCCGCGCTGCGCTCCTGCATGGCAAAGTCGTGCAACTCTGCCTGCACGTTCTCGGCGCCGTCCGTCCCCACGGCCGCGCCAGTCTCGAAGCCCGCCCCAGACCCCACCGACAAGATCTAGAGGAGCCGTCCATGCGCGCCGCCCTGCTCTGCTCGTTCGCCCTCGCCTGCGCCACCGCCGAGCCCGCTGTTCCGCCCGCACCGACGCGGCTCGAGGCGATGCCGAAGCGCGCCTTCAACTCCGGCGCCTTCGCCGCCGAACAGTTCACTCCGGCCGACTGCGAGACGGCCTCGCGGCAGATCCACCAGCAGAGCGCCGACGACGGTTGGAGCGCCCTGCGCGCCTGCGTCGAGCGCACCCGCTGGCCCCGGGGCGAGTTCACCCAGCTCGAGCGGTTGACCGGCGGCTACTGGGACGCCGAGCTGCAGACGCGCCCGGACGCGCCGCGCCTGATCGCTCGGATCATCGCCCTGCGCGGCGGCGACGTCGAGGGCGACATCCCGCTGGCACAGAAGAGCCGGGTGCCGCTCTTCACGCTGGCGGCGGCGCTGCGGCAGCCCGACGTCTACAAGGGGCGCTGGGTGCTCCTGCGCGGCGCGCTCTCGGATCTGAAGACCGATGGCGGCAAGGCGGCGGCGCTGGTGCACGAGACCTCGCTGCGGGCCACCTCGCGCGAGGTGCAGGTCGGCTCCATCAGCCGCACCGACCGCACCAGCAGCACCTCGCTGCGCGCCGAGGCGCAGAGCAGCAAGTTCGGCAACGCGCGGGGCAGCGCGCAGATCAGCGGAAGCGACCGCACCGAGCACTCCACGGTGCGGCAGAAGTTCGAGAACGAGCGCGTCGAGACCGGCCGGCAGGCGGTGGGCAAGCTCGCGCAAGCCGACCCGTTCCTCGAGCCCGACAAGGACTTCATCTTCCTCGGCCGCTTCGACGGGGTGAAGCCCGGCGACGACGAGAAGCCGGTCGCGGTGCTCTCCATCTCCGGCTATTTTCCGCCCAACGCGCTGCTGATCCAGTAGCCCGTGAAGCGTTGGATGCTGGCGCTCGTTCTTGCGGCGCTGCTGCTGATCCTCCTTTGGACGCGCGGAAGGCCGCCGCCTGCGCCGACCGTTCAGAGCGCAGCTGCGCCCGCTTCCCAGACGCGGACGACGCCGCTTGCCGAGGCGGCAAGGTCCGCTGCGAAGCGCGCGACGCCGCCGCCTTCGGCCCGACCGCCGGACCCGGCGCGACCACAGGCTTCGTCCGCCGATGGAGGCGCGCCGTCGCTCTTCGGGCCGCTGGTGGCCCTGGGCCAAGGGTTCACCTTCGGCGAGGCGCTCGGCAAGAACGCCGCCAACGCGGACAAGTACCTCGACCGGCTCTGCGAAGAGAGCGCCAAGCTTCGCGATCATCCGCCCATCCAGCCGCTCGAGGGCCGCGCGCGCGACGCCGCGCCGTTCATGGCCGATCTCATCGACTACGAAAAGCCGCTCGACCAGCCGCCCGGCAGGCTGCACCTGCCCGACGAGCTTGCGCAGCGCCTCGGCCCGGCGGGCCCGCAGGGCAACGCGGCGGACTGGGGCGTGCGCATCACCAGCGCCGATCTCGCCGCGCTCGACTTCTCCTGGCTGACGACGCTGGGCCAGTTCGATCACTGGACCGTGCTCAGCGCCGGCCGGCTGCGGGACTTCCCGGCCAACGACTTCTTCAGCACGCCGATCCCCAACTACATCTCGCTCACGCAGTGGGCCAAGCTGCGCTTCGCGCAGGCGCGGCGGCGCGGAGATCACGCCGCCGCCTCTGCCGAGGTCCGCCACCTGGCCGGCCTGCTCCGCACCCAGGACCTGCTCATCTCGGAGATGATCGCGGTGGCGCTGTACCGCACCGACGACGCCGCCCGGAGGTTCGCGGCGGCGGCGGGCGCCGACGTGTCCGGCTGGCCACCGGTGGATCTCGAGGCGCTCGACCGCTTCCGCCAGGTCGCCTTTGCCTCGATGTACTTCACCTATCCCGGAATCAAGCCGGAGACGCTGCGCAAGGCCGTGGGCTGCATGATCACCTCGTGCACCTCGCTGATCGAGGGCGCCGGCGCCAACCGCGCCTTCGGTTCATACGCGAGCGACAACCTCCAGCTGGTGCAGGATCTCGCCGCGAAGCGGGGCTGCGAGCCGGCCATGCTCACGCGAGCCGCGGCCACCAACGAGGTGCCCGCGGCCAAGGCCCTCGAGATCCTCGGCGACGATCTCGAGACGCAGATTCCGAAGCGCTTTCCGCACTGAGCCGCTTCGCTCAGCGACCTTTCCACGAAGGCGGACGCTTCTGCGCGAAGGCCTTGAGCCCCTCGAGGCGGTCCTCGCTGACCAGCACCTTCTCGTAGTGGCGCCGCTCGGCCTCCAGCGCCGCGTCGAGGGCGAGGTCCCAGCCGTCCTCGATGGCCGCTTTGGCCGCCGCGATGCCCAGCGGCGCGTTGGCCGCGATCTCCCCGGCCAGGGCCAGCGCGGCCTCGAACGCGTCGCCCGCCGCCGCGACACGGTTGGCGAGCCCGATCTGCAGCGCTTCCGTCGCTTCGACGCGGCGGGCGGTGAAGATCATCTCCCGCGCCCGCCCCAGCCCGACGATGCGCGAGAGCCGCACGGTGCCGCCGCCGCCGGGGATGATGCCGATCTTCGTCTCGGTGAGGCCGATCTGCGCCGACGGCGACATCACACGCAGGTCGCAGGCCAGCGCCAGCTCGCAGCCGCCGCCCAGCGCCAGGCCGTTGACGGCGGCGATCCACGGCTTGGGGCAGCGCTCGATCTCGCGCAGCGCACCGTGCAGCTCGACCAGCCAGCGGCGGATGTCGTCGTCGGTCCAGCCGGTGCGCTCCTTGAGGTTGGCGCCGGCGCAGAAGGCGCGCTGCCCCGCGCCGGTCAGAACCACCGCGCGGACTTGCGGGTCCTCCGCGGCGCGCTGCGCTTCCTGGGCAAGCTCGCCCACCAGCGCGCGCGACAGCACGTTGAGCTGCGGCTCCTTGTCGATGGTGAGGACGCGGACGTTGCCGCGATCTTCGCTGCGCAGTTCGGACATTCCGCTGGCGTAGCCCGAAGCCCCGGCCGCCGCAACTGGGCAGGCAGCGCACCGTCTGCTGCGGGCTAGGTCGAGGCGGCCTTGCGCGCTTCGCCCGGCTTGCGGCGGCCGAGCGCGGCCTGGAGGCGGCGGCCCGGCAGCTTGCGCCCGCTCAGATCTTCCGCCAGCTCGCCGGCGGCGAAGAGCTTCTCGAGATCGACGCCGGTCTCGATGCCCATCCCTTCCAGCATCGAGGCGAGATCTTCGGTGGCGAGGTTTCCCGCCGCGCCCGGCGCGTAGGGACAGCCGCCCATGCCGCCGACGCTGGTGTCGAAGGTGGTGATGCCCAGCTCCATCCCGGCGAGGCAGTTGGCGAGGGCGGTGCCGTTGGTGTCGTGCAGGTGCAGCGCGATGCGCGAGGCTTCGATGCCGCCCTCGAGGAAGAGCGCGACGATGCGCCGGGTCTGCAGCGGGTTGCCGACGCCGATGGTGTCGCCGAGCGAGATCTCGTCACAGCCGATGGCGCGCAACTTCTGGGTGATCTCCAGCGCGCGGCGCGGATCGACCTCCCCTTCGTACGGGCAGCCCCAGACGGTGCTCAGGTAGGCGCGCACGAAGAGCCCCTGCGCCTTGGCCGCCGGCACGATGGCGGAGAAGTGCTCCAGCGACTCGGCGATGCTCTTGTTGGTGTTCTTCTGGTTGTGCGCCTCGGACGACGACATGAAGACCGCCACTTCGCGCAGCCCCGAGGCGACGGCGCGGTCGAGGCCGGTGCGATT
Organism: Deltaproteobacteria bacterium; assembly: GCA_025350525.1. Lineage (GTDB taxonomy): Bacteria > Myxococcota > Myxococcia > Myxococcales > 40CM-4-68-19 > 40CM-4-68-19. The sequence goes on along the minus strand of JANXXR010000306.1, from coordinate 1,320 downwards.
GGGCACCAGCGCCGAGTACCGCAGCCCCGCGCGCTTCTGCAGCCGTTGCGCCACCTGGTCGGTGTCGGCGAGCTGCGGGATCCAGTCGGGCCGCACGAAGGAGCCGATCTCGATGCGCGACAGCCCGCACGCCGAGAGCGCCTGGATGAGCCGGACCTTCGCCTCCACCGGGAGGCGCGCGGTCTCGTTCTGCAGGCCGTCGCGGGGCCCCACTTCATAAAGCGTGACGCTCGCGGGATACGCCATCGCCATCAGCTCCGCGGCAGCACGTTGTCGCGGACCCACTTCGCGATCGAGCCGGTGGTGGCGCCGGGGGTGAAGATCTCGCGCACGCCCAGCTTCTTCAGCTCGGGGATGTCGGGGTCGGGGATGATGCCGCCGCCGAAGACAATGACGTCCCCCGCGCCCTGCGCCTTGAGCAGGTCGATGACGGCGGGGAACAGCGTCATGTGCGCGCCGGACATGATGGAGAGGCCGATGCCGTCCACGTCCTCCTGCACCGCGGCGGCGACGATCATCTCCGGCGTCTGGTGGAGGCCGGTGTAGATGACCTCGAAGCCGTCGTCGCGCAGCGCGCGGGCGATGATCTTGGCGCCGCGATCGTGACCGTCGAGGCCGGGCTTGGCCACCAGGATGCGGATCTTGCGGGTGTCTGGCATCGTTACGGCACCTTCTCGAGGAGGGCGATGAGCTGCGGGCTGGCGTCGGTCAGCGGCGCGTCGGGCGAGAGCCGGCGGAAAAGGAGTCCCGCTTGCAGGGCCAGCGCCGCCAGCCGGACCGGATCATAGTATCTGATGAAAAATGTGGCGGAAAGCTCTTCGCCGCCCGCCGTGCGCAGGCGCTTCGTCACCCGGTCGACATCCGCGCCCGGGTCGTAGAGGCTCTCCTCGCTGACCAGGCCGAGGCCCGGCACCTCTTCCTGGTAGCTGGCCTGCGGCCGGGCGCGGAGGCGCAGCGGGTTGTCGGTGGTCAGCACCAGGGCGCCGCCGGGGCGCAGCACCCGGGCGCATTCGGCCAGCGCCTCCACCGCTTCTTCCTCCGAGCCGAGGAACATGGAGCTGTAGAAGCAGAAGGCGGCGGAGAGCGAGCCCTCGTGCAGCGGCAGCGCCCGCAGATCGGCGCGGAGCAGCTGCGCCGACGGCGCCTGGGCGTGCGCCTCGGCGAGGAGCCGGGCGCTTCTGTCGATGCCGATGGGCCGCGCGTGCCCGTGCTCGCGCAGCGCGCGCAGGTGGCGGCCATAGCCGCAGCCCAGGTCGGCGACGGGCTTGCCAGAGTCCACCTGGGCGAGCTCGAGAGCCAGCCGCACGTCCTCGTGGGCCA
>JANXXR010000254.1 GCA_025350525.1 Deltaproteobacteria bacterium | reverse complement strand
CCCTTGCGCTTGAGCAGCCCGTGCAGCATCCGGTAGCCGTAGCGCGGCCACTCGCCGGCGAGCTGGCACAGGTCCTTGCGCAGCTGCGGATCCTCGACCATCGCGCTCTGATAGCGGCAGGTCGCGCGCGGCAACTCGACGACGCTGCACGCGCGACGCTCACTCACCTCGAAGTCCGCCTGGAGAAAACCCGCAGCCTGGCGGCGTGCGGCGGGGGTCACCATTTTTTTGCGTTCACCGCTTTCAGCATCTGCACGTCGAGGGTCAGGTCGGCGACGATGTGCTTCAGCCGCCGATTCTCTTCCTCGAGCGCCTTCAGCTTGCGGGCGTCGCTCACAACCAGTGGAAACCATTCAGGAGCAGCACGCGCCGAGGCTCGACCCAGTGGCAGAAAACACATCGCTTGAGACGCCATTTGGTGCGCCGGTGGTGCGGGAACTTTCACCGGATCCGGGTCCGCACGAGCGGCTGATGACCGTGCGTGCGGTCGCCGACCGCCTTGGGGTGTGCCCGGCGCTGGTCTACAGGCTTTGCCGGCGCGGCGAGCTGTCCAGCCTGCGCATCGGCGGTTCGCTCCGATTCCAGCTCGAAGCAGTAGATGGCTACCTCGCGAAACTTGTGGCTGCGCACGGGGACGATCGCCCGACTTCTCCGCCCGGCTGGCGAAGCAGCGGACGCGACCGAGGACGGGGTAAGCTACCCATCGAGCCATGAACGTCGTCCTGACCGAGTCTGAAGTCCGAGGTCTCCTCGAAAGGGAGGAGGGCCAGTTCCTTGAGTTCAAGTCCCTCTGGGATCTGTCGGCTGGATCGCGCAAGCCGCTCGACCGGCGACAAGTCCGGGACTACGTTGCCGACTACGTCGCAGCGTTCGCCAACGCTGACGGCGGTACGCTCATTCTCGGCGCCGACGACGATGGGACGCCATCGGGTCACGGGTACCCGGCCGACGAAGTGAAGAAGTTCCAGGAGACGCCGGCGGCTCGTCTCCGCGTCCCTTTGGCTGGCGGCGAAGGCGTCTCCGTGACCAGCGAAGTCGTCCGGCTCGACAAAATAGAACTCATCGTCTTCCAGGTCGCGCCCTCTCCGGTCGCGGTCATGGTGGAGGGCAACGGCTTCCCGTACCGGGTGGGCGATCGCGTCATCCGCGAACCACAGGAAGTGATCAACGCGCGGAAGGAGGCCTACCGTCGGGTCGGGTTTGAGCAGCGCGTTCGCCCCGAGGCGACCCTCGACGATCTGGACCTTGCCCTCATCGGCAAGCTGGTGCCGAGCCTCGTACGCAGGGAACTTCCTGTGCCAAAGTTGCTTGAGGCGTACGGCCTGGTGCTCTCGAAAGCCGGTGGTGTGGCGTTGACCAACGCCGCGCTACTGCTCTTTGCCAAGCCGCCGCTCGCGCGCTGGCATCCGCATGCCGACATTCGCTTCTTCCGGGTTGCCGGAACCGAGAAGAAGCCTGGCGCGGCACGCAACGTCACGCAGCTTGGGCGGCTCGAGTTGCCTATCGCCGCCGCCATCACCGACGCCTACGAGATGGCGGCTTTGCACATCCGCAAGTCCGAGAAACTCCACAATCTCTTCTTCCGCGAGGTGCCCGAGTACCCCGACTTTGCGTGGCAGGAAGCCATCGTCAACGCGGTGGCCCACCGTGACTACGGAGATCAGGGACGAGGGATCGAGGTCTGGTTCTATGACGACCGGATGGAGGTCGTGAGCCCCGGCGATCTCGTGCCGCCGGTAACCTTGGGGCAGCTCCGCGCCGGCGAGTCTGTTCACGCCAGTCGAAATCCGCTGATCGCTCGCATCTTGGTGGAGGCCGGCATCATGCGCGAGGAGGGCGAAGGCGTCCCCCGCATCTTCGCCGAGATGAGCGAGTCTTTCCTGCATCACCCAGAGTTTGAGGTCGAGGCGTCCACATTCACTGTCAGGCTCTCCAACACCCCTGTCTTCGAGGGGCCCAGCGCAGAGTGGAAGGAAATCGTCGACCGTCTGCCGCTCGGAACGGCGCAGCGCCGCGTTCTCCTTGCTCACCCCGAGGGGTTCACCAACGAGCAATTCCGTGAGCTGAACAAGGTGGACCGCGACATCGCCTACCGAGAGATTCAGGAACTGGTGGGCCTTGGCGTGGTCGTCACAGAAGGGGCAGGGCGCGGCGCCGTCTACCGACTCTCGCCTGACCTGCACGCGACTCGAACTTGGCTGGAGGGGCGTCTCCCCGTGCTTCGCAAGTTCTTCCAGACCCACGAAGCGCTCAAGAACGCAGACTACCGGCAGCTCTTCAGCGTGCCCCGAACAGTGGCGACCAGGGAGCTGTCGCGCCTGTCGGCGCAGCACTACCTGACGCTCGAGGGGGAGCGACGAGGCGCCAGGTATCGGGCCGGGCCGGGGCTTGGTCCCACCGGTCAGAAATGATCGTTATGAACGCGAAATGAAACTCATACCGGTTGCGCCGCGACTCGTGCGGCCGAACGGTTCCAGCATCTCGACGCGCTGAGCGTAGCTGGGGCGCTTGCCAGCCATGGCTTCCCGACGAAGCTTCTGACACGCGGTGCGCGAAGGCCCGCCATCGCAAATGCAGCGTCGAGAGGAGAGCGCCCACCCGAGAATCAGCCCGGGAGGGTCCTTCAACGCCTTCTTCACATTACTTTGCGAGCTTCACCTGCACGTCAGCGGGGGGCGACCTGGCCGGCGAACGTTATCGCGTTCCTCATCGTCGCCGTCATCGACTGTCGCGCGGCCGATTACAGGACCGGCAACATAGGTCGAATTGCAGTGGCTGAGGCGCAGAGCGCGATTGTACCGCGACCGCGCCTTCAACTCGCCTGCCATCGACATACCAACGGGTTCCATCGGGAATCGTTTCATGGTCGCCACTGCACCATGACGCCCCGGTGGATGTACGGGCGTGCTGAAAATCGGTTCGCTTTTTCAGCTCATCCCCCAGCGACGCATGTACACTTCCAGTGCGCCGCGAAACGCTTCTTCGTTCCGTTGCGAAGGTTTCGGAAGCGGACGGCCAGCCTGACTCTTCGCCCGTTTGTCGATCGTGGTCATCATGTTGCGGACCTGCTTGCGGTCCATGCCCATCGCCACACAGGCGGACTCAACGATGCCCCGGCTTGTGAACTGTTCGAGACGCTGCATCCGGATGCCTTCCCTCAGAAAGCGAGACTCTACAGGCGTTGGTTGCCGCCCACGTCGGTAGCGTCGAGGCAGCAGTAATCCCTCGGGGGGAGCGCTCGTGAACCACTCAGGGAGACGCGCGGCGAGTAATTGAGCGGTGTAGACAATGTACTGGATAGTGGACCAGCCCCACGCCATCGCGCGCTCGACCTCCTGCTCGACTACTTGGAAGACATCGGCCGGGACCTTTTCGGCGTAGAGCGGAAGGGGGCTGTGGAACTGATCACCAGTTGCTGTGTTGACGAGCACCCGAAGTCTGCCGCTCAACGTCTTGCGTGCCACAGCCGCAAATCCCGCGATCGCGGCATCATCTCCGTATCGGAACGCCTCGATGAGCCCACCTAGTGCGGCAGACATGTCCTTGTCCGCCTGAGCGCGCGTGTAGCCAGCAACGAGGTTCATCTTCAAGTACGCTTTCTGGATCGCCCTAACGAAGCGGGGCAGATCGTACTGGAGATACCGCGCCCTCGGTGGACACTTCAAAACCGGCCACCCGTGGACGGGTCAAACCCGGCCCCCAGAGGTGGCGTCCGAGACCGGTTGGAAATCTACTTCGCTTGCTCTTCCTGCCGCAAATCGGTGTGGATCTTCGTGCGCCAGCTCCGCGGTCCGCACTTGAGGACGTGGGCGTGGTGGAGCAGCCTGTCGAGGAGCGCGGTGACCGCGGCCGTGTCGCCGAGGACCTTGCCCCAGTCGTCGACCGGCCGGTTCGAGGTGAGCAGCGTCGAGGCCCGTTCGTAGCGGCGCATGATCAGCTCGAGGAGGTCTTCGGCGGCGGTGTGCGGCAGCTTGCGCATTCCGAGGTCGTCGACGATGAGCAGCGGCACCGCGGCGAGGTCGTCGAAATACTGTTTTCGAGTGCCGTCGAGCGTGGCGTCAGCGAGCTCCTCGATGAGGATGTGCGCCTCTCGATAGACGACGCGATGGCCTTGCTGGATGGCCGCGCGGCCGATGGCCTGGGCCAGGTGGCTCTTGCCCGTGCCGGGCGGACCGAGCAAGAGCACGTCCTCGCGCTGGCCGACAAAACGCGCGGTGGTGAGGTCGTAGATGAGGGCGCGGTTCATCTTCTTGTTGAAATCGAAATCAAATCCGTCGAGGGCGCGGTCTGGGTCGCGGAAGGCGGCCAGCTTGATGCGGCGGGCAAAGAGGCGGTCCTGCCGTCGCAGCAGCTCGTCGGAGACCAGCGTCGAAACGAGATCGATGGGAGCGAGCTTGTCGGTCTGCGCCTGACGTAGCCTCGTTTCCAGGACGTCGGCGATGCCGGAGAGGCGGAGCTTGCGGAGTGCGTGGTCGAGTTCGGTGAGGTTCATGTTTGGTCGTCTCCTGTCTTTCGTTGGATGAGCTCGCGGTAGAGCGAGAGTTGGCGGATGAGCGGGTCGACCTGGCGCAGCGTCAGCGGTGCCGGCGCGCGGCGTTCGAGGTAGCGGCGCAGGAAGCGGTAGTTTGGAGCGCCCATCTCGAGCGCGATCTTCGCCGCGTCGTCGACGAGCACCACGCCGTGCTTCTTCGCCAGCGAGAGCACGCCGAGGATCCGGCGCACGCCGCGCTCACCGTCCTGCTGATGGATCTGCGCGCAGATCGCGCCGATGTGCTGGCCGGCAGCGCGAGAGCGGCGCAGCAATACCTCCGTCGTCTGCGGCGTACGCGACGGACGATCCTCGTCGCAGATGCGGTGTCGCCCGCGCTCTACGCGAGCGTGAAGCGGCACCTCGCACGGCTGCGCGCGACGGCGCCGCCAGAGGCTCGGGTGGTGATCACGACCGCGCCAGGCGAAGAGGCCCAGGTCGACTATGGCGAGGGCCCGATGGTGCGGAACCGCGAGACGGGAAAGTACCGGCGAACGCGGCTTTTCGTCATGACCCTCGGATACAGCCGCAAGTCGGTGCGGCTGATTGTCGAGCGGTCATCGACGCAGATCTGGGCGGAGCTGCACGAGCGGGCGTTTCGCCGGCTCGGCGGCAGCGTGCGGGTGGTCGTGCTCGACAACCTGCGCGAGGGAGTGATTACGCCGGATACGTACGACCCGGCAATCAATCCGCTCTATCGGGACGTGCTCGCCCACTATGGCGTCGTCGCGCTGCCCTGCCGCGTGCGCGACCCTGACCGCAAGGGCAAGGTAGAGTCGGGCGTCGGCCACACGCAAAAGACGCCGCTGCAAGGCCAGCGTTTCGAGAGCGTCGAGGAGGGGCAGATCTACCTCGACCGCTGGGATGCGCACTGGGCCGACACGCGCATCCACGGCACGACTAAGCGGCAGGTGGCGGCGATGTTTGCCGAGGAGAAGGCGCACCTGCGCGAGCTGCCGGTCGAGCCGTTTCGCTATTACCAATATGGCGAGCGGACGGTGCATCTGGATGGCTGCGTCGAGGTCGAGGCCGCGTACTACGGCGCGCCGCCGGGCTGGATCGGCCGCCGCGTGCCGGTGCAATGGGACGGCGTGCGGGTGCGGCTCCTCGACC
>JANXXR010000250.1 GCA_025350525.1 Deltaproteobacteria bacterium | reverse complement strand
CACGCGGTGATCGCACGCGATCGCCAGCACGCAGCCGCCTGCGATCGCGTGCCCCGGCACCGCGACCACCGTGGGGCCCCGGTACGTGTAGAGATCGAGCACGAGGTCCTCGAGCAGACCCAGGTACGCCTCCATGCCCGTCGCGGCATGGCCAGCGACCTCCTTGAGATCGAGCCCGGCAGACAGCACGCCGCCTGAGCCGGTCAGGAGCACGGCCTCTCCGTTCGCCTCGCGCAGCGAAGCGCGGAGCCCGCGCATCAACGCGGTCGACATGGCGTTCTTACCCGGGCCTCCGAGGACGATCTCTCGCATGCAGGGTCCTGTACTCGGGAGCGCCGAACGCGTCATGGCCTGCGCTCGACGGAGGCCGTCGAAACGCCCTTGACGAACGAATGACCAAAACACATAATCTGGTCATTCGATGGAGCGCGAGAAGAAGGACTGCATTCTGGTCTCGGCCGCGAAGGCCTTCTCGCGTCTCGGGTTCAAGAAGACGTCGGTCGACGAGATCGCGCGGGACGCGGGCGTCGCGAAGGGCACGATTTACCTCGCCTGCGAGAGCAAGGAAGACCTCTTCTACCAGGCGCTCCACCGCGAGGTGCGGCAGTGGGTGGCCGAGGTCTCGAAGCTCATCGACCCGCGCGAGCCCGCCGACGAGCTGCTTGGCAAGATGGCGCTCTTGGGCTTCCAGAAGCTCGAGACCAGTCCGCTGGTTCACGACCTCCTCACCGGCAAGACCCGCGAGCTGCTCCCGCTCTGGCAGGACCGCTTCGACGGGCTGCGCGGGCTGGGGCGGCAGAACGTCGTCGAGGTGATCAAGCTGGGCATCCAGCCGAAGGTCTTCCGCAAGGACCTCGACGTCGAGCGGGTCTCGCAGACGCTGCAGGACATGCAGATCGCCGGCTACCTCTTCCACGGCGGGCGCGGCACCCGCCACGTAGAGGCGCACGAGGAGCTGATGTCGCAGTACGCGGCCGGGCTCGACCTGGTGCTCAACGGGCTGCGGGTCCGGAGCTGACCGCGAGCGGCCGTCCGGTCAGAAGCGTCCCTGCAGTGCGGCGCCCGAGGGAGTCAGCGCGACCAAAAGGCCGCCCGCCACCAGCGCGCCCGCGCCCGTCGCCGCCAGCGCCACCGCGGCGAGGCCGGCGTTGGTGCGCGATCCGGCGGATGTCGTCGAATAGATCGCGACGCCGGCGCCGGCGGTGAGGAGCGCGAGGCCGCTGCCGAAGAGCACGTGCGCGGCCGTCGCCCGGGGCTGGGCGGCCGTCGTGGAGACCGCTTCCACTGGAGCGGCGGCGGCCGACCGCACCACGGGGGCTGCCGGCGCGACCGCCGGGTCGTCGAGGAGCGCGAGCGCGCCGGCCCGCATCGCCGCGGTCAGCTGGACCGTCCGTCCAGAGGAGATGCGGACCCGCCGCTCGGCCTCGCCGACCTTCACCGCATGCCGGCCGACGGGGAGCCGCAGCGTCAATGGCAGCGCGCCGCGGTCCTGGCCGTCGACGATGGCGCTCTCGCTCTGGTCACGCTGTTCACCGACCACGCGCAGCTCGCCTTCGCAGGGCGCCGTCGAGAGCATTTCGCAGACGCCATGCTCCAGCGCGCCGGCCAGGTCGAGGGGGCCGCCCCGCACTTCGCCGCGGGCCTCGTGGATCAGCGCTCCGCCGGCAGCGACCTCGCGCAGCTGGAAGCGATACCCGGAACCGGTCGCCGTCACCGCGGCGGAGATGATCGCCTCGAGGCTGGCCTTCTGCGCCGCCTCCGCCAGGCAGGGCGCCTCGTCGGGGCCGCAAGAGTTGAGCGCCACCCGGTCGAAGCTCCGCACTCCCGGCAGCGCCGCGGCGCCGTCGCGAAGCTGTTCGGCCAGCCGGACTTCCAGCTGCTGGATCCCGTCGGGCAGCGAGAGCGGGTAGAGCCCGATGCGGCCGGGCGCTGCGAAGGCGGACGAAGAGCAGAGCAGGACGGCGACGAGGGTGCGCATGCCGCGATGCTCTGCCCGATCCGCGTTCCGTCCACTTTTCGCCCCCCGAATCGCCCTAGCCCACCGTTGTCCTTGGGACGCCCCGCCCGCCTGTCGTAGACTCGCCAGCGTGGAAACTGCATCCTTCGGCGCGATGACCGCCTGCGCGCACTGCGGTGCCCCCTTCACTCCGGTGGTGAGCGGCCAGACCGTCTGCGACAAGTGCCAGGGGCTGGCGCATCCGGAGCCCGCCTCGCCGCTGCAGCAGACGCAGATCGCGGGCTTCACGCTGCTCCACGAGTTGGGCGCGGGCCGCTTTGCGCACTCCTGGCTCGCCGAGGACGACCTCGGGCAGCCGGTGGTGCTCAAGCTCTTGCGCCGCTACGCGCACAGCCCCTCCTCGGTGCAGCTCTTCCTCGACGAAGCCCAGCGCCTCGCCGCGGCGC
>JANXXR010000243.1 GCA_025350525.1 Deltaproteobacteria bacterium | reverse complement strand
CACGTGGCCATCGTCAAGGACGGCGACAAGCTCGCCGCCATCCTCACCAAGATCGACCTCATCGACTGGCTGGGCGCGCGCGTCACCGTGCGCTGAGCGCGAAGAAGGCGAGCATCAGCGGCACCGCGAGGAGCGCCACGGTCATGGCTCCCGCCATCGGGTTGCCGTAGTTGAAGGTGTATCCGTAGCCGCGCCGCTTGGGGACGAAGAGCGCCGGGTCGTCGCGGTCCACGTAGAAGAGGCCGCGCCAGGCGGCAGGGTTGCGCACTTCGCGCGGCGTCTTGCGCGCCATGACGATGGTGGAGGCCAGCAGCGCGGCGGTGCCGGCGCCCGAGAGCACCAGGAGCGGCACCAGCAGCCTTCCGGCAGTGACGGCGGCGGCCAGCACGCCGCAGCAGGCGAAGGCTGCCAGGTATTCGCCGGCCAGCACCAGGCGGAGCGAGAACGGGCGCATCGCGGTGCGGGGCGCCGCGTGCCGGAGCCCCAGCTGCATGGCCAGCATCAGCAGGCAGAGGCCGAGCCCGAGGAAGAGCGGCATGGCGGCGCCCGCGGCGGTGTGCGAGACGAACCGGTCAGGCTCGCCGCGCCAGTTCCAATGCACCGGCAGCCGCGCCGGCAGATCGTCCCAGCGGGCGCGCAGCCAGAGGGCGCTCGCCGCCAGCATGAGGAAGGGCCCCACCTGGCCCAGCGCGCCGCCGGGCAACCGCGCCGTATCGCGCTCCACCGATGCTTCGCGAATGTCGCTCATGACAGCTCCTCCACGGCCCGGCGCAGCGCCGACTGCAGCGCCGACGCGGGCACTCCTGCCGCTCGCGCTTCCGCCAAGAGCGTGCGCAGGCGAACGGCAAACCGCTCCTGCTCGCCCGCCGGCGGCCGGGGCGACTTGCGCTCGAGCACCACCGCGCCCGTCCGCCGCTCCAGCTGCAGGAAGCCCTCGGCGGCGAGCTGCCGGTACGCCTCGGCGACGGTGTTGTGGTTGAGGCCGAGATCGAGCGCCAGCTCGCGCACGCTGGCCAGCTGCGCACCGGGCCGCAGCTGTCCGGAGACCAGCGCCGCGCGGAGCTGGTCGGCGATCTGGCGCCAGGCTGGAGCTGCTGCCTCGAGGTCGATGCGCACCTGCATCCTGTCTGTATAATGCAGACAGCGTGTCTGGTCAAGCCATACAGGTGGGCGGTGCCGTCGCCTGGAGAGACCGGCCCTCAGGGAAAGCGCGCGCCCTGCGCCACGCCATGCTGCGTGCGGGCGTCGTAGGCGCGGTTCTGCGCGCGGCCGTCCTCGAGGGCGCGCTCGGCGGCGCGGTTGAGCTCGCGGGCCAGCGTCTCGCAGTCGGCGCGCGGCGGAAAGTCGCGCACCATCGCCGCCACCGTGTTGGCGACGGCCCGGTCGAGCTGGAGGTGACCTTCCTCGTGCGCGCGCAGGGCCGCGAGGTAGTGGTCGAACGGAGCACGCGTCGCAGCGGGCGCGTCGCCCAGGGCAGGCAACTGCATCCGCAGCGTGAGGTGCACGGCCGGATCCGCCGGCCCGCAGCCATTGGGCCCCCGCGCATAGTTGTAATGCCAGGTGATGACCCAGACGGTGACCGCGTCGTAGTGCTCGCGATCGTCGTCGGCGGCGGGCCGCGCGGCATTGATGGAGCGGCGGATGGCGCTCGGGTCCTGGCCGCTCACCGCGTAGGGCCGCACTTCCAGCGACTCGGTCACCGCCGGATCGAGCTCGACTGCCAAGGGCGCGGCGGGCGCAGGCCGAGCGGTGCCGCAGGCGGCGATCAGGGAGCCAAGGGCGAGCAGGCGGCGCATACCGCGAGGATAAGCGCGCCAGCGGGATCAATGCTATGCAGCGCCGCATGAGCACCCACGATTCCGATCACTTCGAGACGCTGGCCATCCACGCCGGCCAGCGGCCCGACCCGACCACCGGCGCCGTCATGACGCCGGTCTACTTCACCTCCACCTACGCGCAGTCGGGGCCGGGCGAGCACAAGGGCTTCGAGTATTCGCGCACGCGCAACCCCACCCGCGACGCGCTGCAGGGCTGCCTCGCGGCGCTGGAGAAGGGCAAGCACGCGCTGGCCTTCGCCAGCGGGCTGGCGGCCACCGACGCGGTCTTCCACCTGCTCTCGGCCGACGACCACCTGGTGCTCAGCGACGATCTCTACGGCGGGACCTTCCGGCTCGCCGACAAGGTCTTCAAGCGCCACGGCATCGAGCAGACCTTCGTGGACGTCGCCGATCCCCGCGCGGTCGAGGCCGCCATCCGCCCGGGGAAGACGAAGCTGCTCTGGGTGGAGACGCCCACCAATCCGATGCTGAAGATCTGCGACCTCGCCGCGCTGGCCTCCGTCTGCCGCAAGCACGGCGTCATCTCGGTCTGCGACAATACCTTTGCCACCCCCTTCTTCCAGCGGCCGCTCGAGCTGGGCATCGACATCGTGGCGCACTCGATGACCAAGTACCTGAACGGCCACTCCGACGTGGTGGCCGGCGCGCTGGTGGTGCAGCGCGACGACCTCCACGAGAAGCTGGCCTTCCTGCAGAACGCGGTCGGCGCGCAGCTGGGGCCGATGGACAGCTTTCTCGTGCTGCGCGGGCTGAAGACGCTGCACGTGCGCATGGAGCGGCACGAGCTGAACGCGCGCAAGGTGGCCGAGGCGTTGCGCGGGCACGCCAAGGTCCTGCGGGTCACCTGGCCCGGCTTCGAGGACCATCCGCAGCACGCGCTGGCGCGGCGGCAGATGAAGGGCTTCGGGGGAATGCTCACCTGCGTCTTGCGGGGCGGGCTGCCGGCGGCGCGGACGCTGCTCAAGTCCCTGCGCCTCTTCACCTGCGCCGAATCGCTGGGCGGCGTCGAGTCGCTCATCGAGCATCCGGCCATCATGACCCACGCCTCGGTGCCGGCGGAGACGCGCAAGATGCTGGGCATCGACGACGGCTTCATCCGCCTCTCGGTGGGCATCGAGAACGGGCAGGACCTGGTGGACGACCTCTTCCAGGGGCTGGACCGCGTCTAGCGGCCCGGCTTACTTCAAGTAAGGACCTTTCACCACGCCCCAGTCCCAGCGGGGCATGGGGGCCTCCACCGTCACGTCCGCGCCGGGCTGCGAGTTGAGAACCGCGAGGCGTGTGCCCCACTCGAGGTAGGCGACGAAGGCGGAGCGGAATTCGGGGTCGTCGGGCACCTGGCACTGGTCGGCGCACTCGAGCAGGAGCTGCATCCAGCGCTGCCGCTGCGGCTCGGTCAAGCCGCGTCCGACGTGCTTGCGGATCATCGCCGGGTGACCCCCGAGCCCCTTGCTGTAGACGGCGGGCCCGCCCAGCACTTCGGCTACGAAGGCTCCGACGTGCGCGACGTGCTCGGGCGCCATCCGGGCGAAGAGCGGCGCGAGCAGAGGATCTTCGGGAACGCGGGCATAGAACAGCGTCATCAATCGGTCGACGGCAGGCATTCCGCCCATCCATTCGAAAAGCGTGGGAACGGTCATGGGCCGAAGATGCGATGGTTCGGCCCGCTGCGCAACGAGCTGACGGTCAGGCGTCGTCGAGCAGGTCCTGGGCGGTGAGGTCGGGCGCGGCGCGGAGGTGCTCATATTCGAGCAGGCCGATTCTGGCATAGCGCGCCCGCACGCGGCCTGAGAGCAGCCCGATGCGCTTCAGGTTGGGGATGATGCGGCGGAACATGGTGCGCCGGAAGAGCGACATCATCCCGCTGGCCAGCACCAGCTGGTCCCACTGCGGGCGGGTCATCTCGTGCGCCCAGTGCTCCTCGTAGAACTCGTGGGCGAGGAAGCGGTTGCGCAAGAGGTACGCGACTTCGAAGGCCCAGTCCTCGCGCTCGGCGCGCTCCCGGGGCGAGAGCGCGGTGGCGTAGAACTTCTGCAGGGCCAGCACGCCGTAGTGGACGTGGCGGGCTTCGTCGGTGATGACCGCGGTGAGCAGCTGCTTGAGCAGCGGCTCCTGGGTGGCGGCGCGCAAGAAGCCGAAAGCGCCCAGCGCCAGGCCCTCGATCATGATCTGCATGCCGAGGAACTTGAGGTCCCAGCGCGCGTCGGTCATGAGCGCGTCGATGACCACGTAGAGGTTGTCATTGATGTCGTAGAGCTTCTCGAGCTTGGTGGTCAGGTAGCGGTGGAAGACCTCGACGTGGCGGCCCTCGTCCACCACCTGCGTGCTGCCGAAGAGCTTGGCGTCGAGCCACGGCACCGCGCTGGTCACCTGGGCCGCGGCGAAGAGCGCGCCCTGCTCGCCGTGGAGGAACTGGCTGAGCATCCAGGCCATCAGCGCCCGGCGCTGGCGCCCCTTCTCGACCGGGGTCAGCCGCTGGTAGGCGGGATGGTCGACCAGCGGCACGATGGCGTCGGGGATGATGGGCCGGTCGGCGCTCTCGGGATCGACGGAGGTGGACCAGGCGAGGTCGGTGCTGGCGTTCCACTGCGAGGCCTTGGCCGCCTCGTAGAGCCGGGCCATCTCCGGCTGGTCGCGCCGGTAGCGCCAGTCGAACTGCGCGCTGTAGCCGAGGCGCATGGGCGTGCTCTCTTCGTTGCGCCCGCGCTGCTGGAAGAGGCCCCGGAAAGCCGGCCCCAGCATGGAGGCGAGCACCCGGAGGTTGCGGCTCTGGACCGCGTCGCGCAAGAGCGGCCCGCTCTCGGCCAGGTTCTGCATGCTGCCCGCAAAGTTGCGCAAGAGCGGCTTCACTTGCGCCCGCCCTTGGCCGGCCGCTTCGGCCCGGCCTTGCGCCTCTTGGCCATTTGACCAAAGGTCTTCTTGCCGGGCCGCTTGTCCTCGGCGAGCAACCCGAAGGCCAGGTACGACCAGAAGGTGTCGGCGATCTCTGCCGGCGTGCGCGGATCCGACTCGTGGCGCCACTGGGCCACCCAGTTCATGGCGCCGATGCCGAACTGCCGCAGCAGCTCGACGTCGAGGTTGGGCCGCGCCCAGCCGCTGCGGACGGCTTCCCAGAGCAGGTCGTCCCAGAAGGCTTCGTAGCGGGAGCGCAGCCGCAGCACCGCCTGCATGGAGGGGCCCCGCAGCGAGCGCCAGTCGTAGAGCAGGACGTAGAAGTCGTCGTCGCCGGAGAGCAGCGCTTCGAGGTGGGCGCGCAGGCCGAGGCGCAAGCGCTCCGCCGGATCCGGGGCGTGCTCGACCGCCGCGCGCCCCAACTCCAGGACGCGGGTGAGGGCGCGCTCCATCAGGTCGAGGAGCAGCGCCTCCTTGCTGGGATACCGGTAATGGAGGCTGCCGGGCAGCATCCCGGCGGCCTGGGCTACCTCGCGCACGGTGGCGGCGCCGTAGCCCCGCTTGCGGAAGACGTGGGCGGCGGCGTCCAGCACCACGTCTTCGTCGAAGGTGCGGCGCGCCAGGCTCTTGGTCATTTGACCAAGAAGCTTGCCCCTCCCCGCCAGAGGCAGTCAAGCGGCTCTTGGTCAAATGACCAAGGACGTGCGAGAACGCGCCGGATGTCCCGCAACCGGCTGATCGCCATCTGCGCCTTGACCCTGTGCGGCTTCGCCGCCAACTCCCTGCTCACCCGCCGCGCGCTGGGGGCAGGCCTGGCGGGCGCGGCCGCCTTCGCCGGGCTGCGGCTCCTCTCGGGCGCCGTCATGCTCTGGATCCTCTCGCGCAACCGGCCGCGGGCCGGAGCCGAGGCCGGCTGGCGGTCGGCCGCGGCGCTCCTCCTCTATGCGGCCCCATTCTCCTGGGCCTACCTGCGGCTCTCCGCCGGAGTCGGCGCCTTCCTCCTCTTCGGCACCGTGCAGGCGACCATGATCGCCACCGCCGTCATGCAGGGAGAGCGCCCGCGGCCACTGACCTGGGCCGGCCTTCTGCTCGCCGTCGCCGGCCTCGCGGCGCTGACCCTGCCGGGCGCCCAGGCTCCCGCGCCGGCAGCGGCGGCGGCGATGATCGCGGCCGGCATGGCCTGGGGCTGGTATTCGCTGCGCGGGAGGCGCGCCCGCGACGGCATCGCCGCCACGGCGGACGCGTTCATCCGCGCCGCCCCCTTTGCGGCCGCGCTCTGGCTCCTGGCCTTCTTCGCCGCTCCAGACGCCGCGCGCGTGACCTTGCCGGGCGCGGCCCTGGCCGTCGCCTCCGGCGCGCTGGCCTCCGGCCTCGGCTACAGCCTGTGGAACACGGCGCTGCCGCACCTCGCGGCCACCACCGCTGCCCTGCTCCAGCTTTCGGTGTCGATGCCCGACCGTGCCCGGATGGCGGCGTGCG
>JANXXR010000189.1 GCA_025350525.1 Deltaproteobacteria bacterium | reverse complement strand
CTTGCGGTCCAGCCTGATCTTCGCCTTTTTCAGCCCGTTGATGAACTTCGAGTAGGAGACGCCGTTGAGCCGCGCGGCGGCGTTGATACGCGCGATCCAGAGCGAGCGGAAGTCCCGGCGGCGCACGCGGCGGCCGCGGGCCGACTGCATCATGCTGCGCTCGACCGCCTCGACGGCGCGCTTGTAGCAACCGTTGCGGCGCCCGCGGAAACCCTTGGCGAGCTTGAGGACCCGATTACGGCGGCGACGTGCCTTGAACCCACGCTTGACGCGCATTCCAACTCTCCTTGTCCACCACCGGGGGCTTCCCGGAGGCCCGCCGCGGGCGCTGAGTCAGGCGGCGTGTGTGGTTTTGATACCTGGTTTACTTCGGCAATCCGTACGGCAGGGAGCGCTTCAAGTGCTTCTCGTCGCGGCGCTGGAGGATGAGCGACGAGCCCAGCCGGTTCTTGCGCTTGCGGTTCTTGCCCAGCGACAGGTTGTGGCGGCGGCCTGCCTTGCCGGCCTTGATCTTCCCCGTCCCGGTGCTGCGGAACCGCTTCACCGCGCTCCGCTTCGTCTTCAACTTCGGCATCTTGAAATCCTGGGTAAAAAAGGGTCCCGGCTTCCGGGAGCCGCGCCTTCTACACGGAGCGGCGCCCGATTGCAAGGCCGGCTTACGCCTTGGACGCCCCGGCCATTTCGGGGGCGGCGGCGGGCGGCGCCACGGGAGCGGCCGGGGGCGCGTCCGATCGAGGGGCAGGCGCCGGCTTGGGCGCCGCGGCCCCGGCTTCCTTGCGCGCGGCCTGTTGCTGCGCCTTCTCCTGGATGGCCCGCTGCTGCTGCACCCAGCGCGGGTTGGGCGCGAGAATCATGAAGAGCAGGCGCCCTTCGAGCCGCGGCGACTGCTCGACCACGGCGATCTCCTTGAGCTCGTTGCCGATGCGGGTGAGGATGGCCTGCCCGATCTCGCGGTGGGTGATCTCGCGGCCGCGGAACATGACGGTGATGCGCGCCTTGTTGCCTTCGGCGAGGAACTCGCGCACGGCCTTGGTCTTGAAGTTGTAGTCGTGCTCCTCCGTCTTGGGACGGAACTTCACTTCCTTGAGCTTGACGACCGTCTGCTTCTTCTTCGCCTCGTTGGCCTTCTTCTTCGCCTCGTACTTGAACTTGCCGTAGTCCATGATCTTGCAGACCGGCGGCTTGGCCATGGGCGAGACTTCGACCAGGTCGAGTCCGAATTCGACTGCCTTGGCGAGGGCCACTTCAAGGTTGAGGACGCCCAGCTGCTCGCCTTCGGGGCCAATCACTCTCAGTTCACGGGCGCGGATGCGGCGGTTCGTACGTGCGTCGCGGATGGTAGACTCCAGGCAGGAAATTTTGAAAACGCTTCCGGCGAAACCCCGGGGATGGAAGGGCTCCGCCGGCCAAACTTGCAATGAAGAGGTGGAAAACCGCTGCAAGAGCGCCGCGCATGGTAGCGACTGCGCGCGGACTGTCAAGCGCGGCGGACAGGCGCTTGTCTGCCGATGCAGTTGCCGCAGGAGCCCGCGGCCTGCAGTCTTTGCGCATGGCCAACTGCTCACACCTGGATCAGCTGCGCGAGGTGCCGGCGCAGTCCTTCCGCTGCGAAGAGTGCGTCAAGGCCGGCCAGCAATGGGTGGCGCTGCGCAAGTGCCTTTCCTGCGGCCACGTCGGCTGCTGCGACTCGACGCCGGGCCGGCACGCGCGCGCGCACTTCCACGAGAGCAAGCACCCGCTCATCGAGCCGCTGGGCGGAAAGCAGTGGACCTGGTGCTACGCCGACGACACCTACGTGAAGCGGGCTTAGAACGGCACCGCGGCTTCGCCCGCCAGCTTCTCCATGAACGCGTCCAGCGTCTGGAAGCCGAGGTCCGCCGCCTTGCCCTCGCCGTGCTTGCGCGGCGAGACCCCTTTCCCTTCGACTTCCTTGTCGCCGACCACCAGCGTGTACGGCACCTTCATCAGCTGCGCGTCGCGGATCTTGGCGCCCAAGGTCTCGTTGCTGTGATCCAGCTCGACCCGCAGGCCGCGCGCCTGCAGCTTCTCGAAGGCCTCCCGCGCCCAGCCATCGCTGCGATCCGAGACGGTGATGATGCGCGCCTGCACCGGCGAAAGCCAAACCGGGAAGTTGCCGGCGAAGTGCTCGATGAGAATGCCGATGAACCGCTCGAAGCTGCCGTAGATGGCGCGATGGATGACGACCGGCCGGTGCTCCTTGTTGTCGTCGCCGACATATCCCAATTCAAAGCGCTCGGGCACGGCGTAGTCGAGCTGGATGGTGCCCAGCTGCCACTTGCGCCCGATCGAATCGCTGACGTCGAAGTCGATCTTGGGACCGTAGAAGGCGCCGTCGCCGGGCTTGAGCTCGTAGGCCATGCCGGTCTCTTCCAGCGCGGCGCGCAGGGCGGACTCGGCGCGGTCCCACAAGTCGTCGGTGCCGACGCGCAGCTCCGGCCGGGTGGCGAACTTGGCGGTGAAGCTGAGGCCAAAAGCCTGGTAGACCTTCTTGATCATCGCCGAGAGGCGCTTCACCTCCTCGGTGATCTGGGACTCCATCAGATAGATGTGCGCGTCGTCCTGCTGGAACTGCCGCACGCGGGTCAGGCCCGAGAGCACGCCGGTCGCCTCGTTGCGGTGCAGCACGTCCTGGGTGTGGTAGCGCAGCGGCAGCTCGCGGTAGCTGCGCTTCTTCATCTCGTAGAAGAGGTGGTGCGAGGGGCAGTTCATCGGCTTGAGCGAAAACGAAGCACGGTCCTCCGCCTTCTCGCCGGCCGACTTGGGCGACTCCGGGTCCAGCACGAGGAACATGTTCTCCTTGTACTTGCCCCAGTGCCCGCTGCGCTCCCAGAGGAGCTTGTTGTAGAGGAGCGGGGTCTTGATCTCCTGGTAGCCGTTGCGCAGGCACAACGAGCGCATCGCGTTGGAGAGCGCATGGAACAGCAGCGTGCCGCGATGGCTCCAGAAGACCGCGCCCGGCGCCGCCGGATGGAAGGCGAAGAGGTCCAGCTCCTTGCCCAGCTTGCGGTGGTCGCGCTTCTTCGCCTCTTCCTGCTGCTTGAGCCAGGCGTCGAGATCCTTCTTGTCGAAGAAGGCGGTGCCGTAGATGCGCTGCAGCTGCGGGTTGCGGTGGTCGCCGCGCCAGTAGGCGCCCGCCACGCTCAGCAGCTTGATGACGCCGATCTTCCCCGTCGAGGGCGCGTGCGGCCCGAGGCAGAAGTCGGTCCAGTCGCCGTGCGAGTAGAGCGTCAGGGTCTTCGCTCCCTTGGCGAAGATGTCCTCGACGATCTCGATCTTGAACTTCTCGCCCAGCTTCTCGAAGAGCTGGATGGCCTCCTCTTTGGACACTTCCCGGCGGAGGAAGGGCTCGTCCTTGCGCAGCTCGGCGTTGGCGGCCTCCTCGATGCGGGCCAGATCCTCCGGGGTGAAGGGCTCCTTGCGGGAGAAGTCGTAATAGAAGCCCTCCTCGGTGTGCGGACCGATGGTGACCTGGGTTCCGGGAAAGAGCCGCTGCACCACGCTCGCCACCACGTGGGCCGCGTCGTGGCGGATGAGGTCGAGCCCCTCGCGCTGCTTGCTGGTGAAGATCTTGAGCGCGCCCGATCGCTGCAGCGGACGGCCCAGGTCGAGCTCTTCGTCGTCGAGCCGGGCGAAGAGCGCCGCGCGGGCGAGGCCGGCGCCGATCTGCGTCTTCACGAACTCGGCCACGGTGGTGCCCGCGGGCACCTCTTTCTTCGAGCCGTCGGGGAGCGTGATCTGCAGCAGTTCGGGCATGGCGTGGCACCTCTTGAAAAGCAAAGGCCCGGCGATCCGGCCGGGCCTTTGAGGAACTGGTGCGTCGTGCTGGAATCGAACCAGCGACCCCCACCGTGTCAAGGTGGTGTTCTACCGCTGAACTAACGACGCGAGCCGGGCCGACGCGTTTAGCAGGCGCATTCCC
This sequence comes from Deltaproteobacteria bacterium, assembly GCA_025350525.1. Taxonomy (GTDB): domain Bacteria; phylum Myxococcota; class Myxococcia; order Myxococcales; family 40CM-4-68-19; genus 40CM-4-68-19. Next base: position 343 of record JANXXR010000189.1, on the reverse strand, counting down.
TCGGGTCAAGACCCTCGCGCTGCGGCCTGCGGAGGCCTCCCCATCAGCTCGATGAACACGGCCAGGTATTGGGCCCAACTGACCAAGACGCACTGGGCCGCCACCAGCGCCAGCGCGATCAGCGCCGGCGTGGTTCCAACCTTCCGCGCCCCCTGCACCAGCGCGAAGATGGTGGCGGCGGCGAGGAAGAAGGTCGCGTACTTGCCGAAGCGCGTGGGCCGGATGGCGTAGCTGCGGCCGGTGCGGGTGAGGATTCCGATGGCGCTGAAGATGCAGACCTCACGAAAGAGTAGCAAGTATAAAAGCCACATCGGCAGGCGGTGCGACCAGCAGAGCAGGCCCA
>JANXXR010000178.1 GCA_025350525.1 Deltaproteobacteria bacterium | reverse complement strand
CGGCGCGCGCAGGACGCGGTGGTGCGGACCCGGCCCTACGCGAAGCTCCTCGACGAGCTGCTCGCTTCGCTGGCCCGCGCCGGCGCCGAGGTGGAGAGTGCGCCGCACCCGCTCATGCAGAAGCGGGAGATGAAGCGCATCGAGGTGCTGCTCCTCACCAGCGACCGCGGCCTCGCCGGCGGCTTCAACGCCAACATCATCCGCCGCGCCCAGCGCTACCTGGTCGAGGAGGGGCCGAAGTTCGAGGGCGTGCAGTTCAGCACCATCGGACGGCGCGGGCGCGACTTCGCCAAGAAGCGCGGCATCGAGACCCGCAAGGACTACACCGGCTTCTTCGGCAAGCTGCGCTACGCGATGGCAAAAGAAGTCGCCGACGATCTCGTCGCCGAGTTCGAGGCGGAGAAGGTCGACGCTGTCTTCCTCCTCTACAACCAGTTCAAGAGCGCGATGACCCAGGTGATCACGCTCACCCAGCTCTTGCCCATCGTCGCGCCGCCGCAGCAGGAAGAGAAGGCGGGCAAGGACGGCTTCATCACGCCCGAGCACCTCTACGAGCCGTCGCGGGAAGTGCTGCTCGAGCAGCTGGTCCCCAAGCAGCTGGCCATGCAGATCTGGCGCGCGCTCCTCGAGTCGGAAGCGAGCGAGCACGGCGCACGCATGACCGCGATGGAGTCGGCCACCAAGAACGCCAGCGAGACCATCGGCCGGCTCTCCCTCCAGTACAACCGCGCCCGCCAGGCGGCGATCACCAAGGAGCTAATGGAGATCGTCTCCGGCGCCGAGGCGCTGAAGTAAAGGAAACGAATATGGCTGTCGCGACCAAAGAACTGTCCAAGGTAGGGAAGATCACCCAGGTGATCGGGCCGGTGGTGGACGTTTCCTTTCCGCCCGGCACGCTGCCCGAGATCTACACCGCGCTCTTGCTCACCAACCCGTCGATCAACGACAAGGCCGACAACCTCACCGTCGAGGTGGCCCAGCACCTGGGCGAGGACACCGCGCGCTGCATCGCCATGGATTCGACCGACGGCCTCATCCGCGGGCAGCCGGTCAAGAGCACCGGCGGGCCCATCTCGATGCCGGTGGGCAAGGCGGTGCTGGGGCGCATCCTCAACGTCATCGGCGAGCCGGTGGACGAGAAGGGCCCCATCAAGGCCACCAAGCGGCTGCCCATCCACCGCGCGCCGCCCGACTTCACCGAGCAGGACGTGCGCATGCAGCCGTTCGAGACCGGCATCAAGGTCATCGACCTGCTGGCGCCCTACCTGCGCGGCGGCAAGATCGGCCTCTTCGGCGGAGCCGGCGTGGGCAAGACGGTGCTCCTGATGGAGCTGATCAACAACGTCGCCAAGGCGCGCGGCGGCTTCTCGGTCTTCGCCGGCGTCGGCGAGCGCACCCGCGAGGGCAACGACCTCTACACCGAGTTCCAGGAGGGCGGGAAGAACGCCGTCATCAAGCTCGACAACCTGGAGGAGTCGCTGGCCGTGCTCGTCTACGGGCAGATGAACGAGCCGCCCGGCGCCCGCGCCCGCGTGGCTCTCTCCGCCCTGACCATCGCCGAGCACTTCCGCGACGAAGAAGGGCGCGACATGCTCCTCTTCATCGACAACATCTTCCGCTTCACCCAGGCGGGCTCGGAGGTGTCGGCGCTCCTCGGCCGCATCCCCTCCGCCGTCGGCTACCAGCCCACCCTCTCCACCGAGATGGGCAGCATGCAGGAGCGCATCACCTCCACCAAGAAGGGCGCCATCACCTCGGTGCAGGCCATCTACGTCCCCGCCGACGACCTCACCGACCCGGCGCCCGCCACCGCCTTCGCACCTCGACGCCACCACCGTGCTCTCCCGCGCGCTCACCGAGATCGGCATCTACCCGGCGGTGGACCCGCTCGACTCGACCAGCCGCATCCTCGACCCGGCCATCGTCGGCGAGCGGCACTACCAGGTTGCGCGCCGCGTGCAGCAAGTGCTGCAGCGGTACAAGGAGCTGCAGGACATCATCGCCATCCTCGGCATGGACGAGCTCTCCGACGACGACAAGCTCACCGTCGCCCGGGCCCGCAAGGTCCAGCGCTTCCTCTCGCAGCCGTTCCACGTCGCCGAGCAGTTCACCGGCTCGCCCGGCAAGTACGTCAAGCTGGAGGAGACGGTGCGCAGCTTCGAGGAGCTCCTCGACGGCAAGCACGACGCCCTTCCCGAGCAGGCCTTCTACATGGTCGGCAACATCGACGAGGCCATCGAGAAGGCCAAGCAGTTGGCGAAGTAGCCATGGCGCTCTCCCTGGAAATCGTCACCCCGGAGCAGCGCGTCCTCACCGTCGAGGCGGACGAGGTGCGGCTGCCGGGGGCCGACGGCGGATTCGGCGTGCGGCCCCTTCACACCCCGCTCCTGGCCGCGCTGGCGGCGGGCGAACTGATCTACCTCAGCGGCGGCGTCGAGCACCGCTACGCGGTGGGCGAGGGCTTCGCCGAGGTGAGCGACGACCGCGTCCGGGTGCTGGTGGAGGAGGCGGTGCGGGCGGACGAGATCGATCCGGCCAAGGCGGCCCAGGACCTGAAGGATCTGCAGGCGAAGCTGCTGGAGATGAAGCAGGACGACCCGTCCTATGCGCTGGACCGCGCGCGGGTCCAACGCGCGGCGGCCCGCGCGCTGGTCGCGACCCGCCGCTGAGCTGGGGGCTCGGCAAGAGGCAAAAGCGCACCACGGAGGGCACGGAGTTCTTTTTGATTACTTCGGCTGGCCGTTGACGAATCGCCGGACCCCGCGGCGCAGCGCCGGTACGTTGAAATTGATCAGCAGGCCAACAGGGCAGCCGCTCATGCGGAGATAGGTGAGCAGCTGGGCCTCGTGAATGTCCAGCAGCCGCTCGACGCTCTTCAGCTCGACGAGGACCTCGCGCTCAACGACCAGATCGAGACGAAGCCCGGCGTCCAAAGTGAGACCCCGGTAGCGAATTGGGACCGGCACCTGTCGTTCAAAATGGATTCGCCGCGCCTCCAGCTCTTGACCCAGGGCGAGCTCGTAAACCGATTCAAGAAGGCCCGGTCCAAGCTCTCGATGAAAAGCGATCGACGCGCCGATGATCCGCTCCGTGCAAGCCTCCAACGGCATCATTCTCCGTGCCCTCCGCGCCTCCGTGGTGCGCTTTAAAGGCCGAGAGGGAGCAAGAGGCGGGCCAGATCTCGCTTCTCCGCGGGCCCTCGGTCGGCTTAGCATCAAGGGTTCCCCATGCGGCGCCTTCTGCCATTGCTCCTCCTCCTCGCGTGCCAGCGCGCGCAGATCCATCGCGTGTTGCCGGCCGACGTGCGCATCGACGTCTTCCCCCAGGTCACCCGCGCGCAGCTCGACGCGCTCTTTGTCGTCGACAACTCCCGCTACATGGCCGTCCACCAGAAGCGCATCGCCGACTCCTTCCACCGCTTCGTCGACTACCTCGCGCTCAACCAGATCGACTGGCACCTCGGGCTCGTCTCGAGCGATCTCTCCGCCGCGCCGGGCCAGTACCAGGGCGGAGGCAAGCTCTACTTCTCCTCGGCGGACGCCAACGTCGGGCAGGCGGTGGGGCAGGCGGTGGTGGGGCTCGGCAGCGCCGGCAGCGCCATCTCGGCGGTGCTGGAGCAGGCGGACCTCGCGCTGCGCGGGCCGCCCCAGGGCTTCCTCCGCCCCGGCGCCGCGCTCTTCGTGGTGCTGGTCACCGACAACGACGACCCTTGGTCGGTGGGCGAGGACCTCTATTACCTGCGCTCGTTCCGCGAGGCCAAGGGCGCGGGCAACGACGGCCTCGTGCGCCTCTCGGTGCTGGCCGGTCCGCCGCCCGCGGGCTGCACCATTCCCGATCCGCAGAATCCGCAGAACACCTTCGCGGCGCAGCCGGCGCCACACCTGAAATCGCTGGCGCTGCAGCTGGGCGGCGGGCTGCAGGACCTCTGCGATCCCGACTTCGACGCCGTCTTCGATCAGCTGGGCGCGACCGCCGCGGGGCTCAAGCACAATTTCCGCCTCGCCACCGCGCCCGACCTCTCGACGCTCATCGTCACCGTCAACGCGCCCTGCGACGTCAAGCGCGCCGCGCTCTCCGCCTGCCCGCAGATCACCGACGCCTGCGGCGAGGCCGAGCCGGCGCTGGTCTGTTCGCCGAGGCAGGCTGCGCAGGACGGCTGGACCTACGATTCCCAGACGCAGAGCATCGTCTTCGCGGGCGCCGCCGTGCCGCCGCGCGGGTCGCTGGTCGAGGTGCAGTACAAAGGCCTCGTGCAGTGAGAAGATCCGCCTGCGCCTTTTTCCTCTGCGCGCTCTCTTGCGGCTGTGGCCGGACCACGCTGACGGCGGCGCGGCCGCACGCCGCGATCGACGCGCGCGCCATCGACTTCGGGACCACCGCCATCCTCTTCCCGGTGCAGCGCACGGTGCTCGTCTCCGACACCGGCCGGGTGCCGCTGCACCTCACCAACATCGCGGTCAGCGGCGCAGGGTTCGAAGGCCCCGCCGCAACGCTGTCGGTCGATGCCGGCGGCACCGCGCTCTTGGGGCTCACCTTCCGTCCTCCCGCTGCCGGCGGCTTCGCGGGCTCGCTCACCTTCGCCACCGACGACATCGATCAGCCGGCCTTTACCATCGCGCTCTCGGGCGTGGCCACCCAGTCGGGCGCGCTAACCGTCGCTCCCTCCGCGCTCGATTTCGGCCGCGTCGGCGAAGGCCAGACCGCCATTCGCGAGCTGACACTCTCGAGCGCCGGCCTCGCCGATCTCTTCCTCGGCAGCTTCGATCTCGCGCCAGGCACGCCGGCGGCGTTCGGCTATGTCGGCTCCGTCCAGGCGCCGGCAACCCTCGCCACCGGCAGCCGCGTGATGCTGGGCGTGCGCTTCTCGCCGACGCCCCAGACGCCGGCAGCGGCAGGTGCGCTGCGGATCGCCTCGAGCGATCCAATCCATCCGCAGCTCGACGTCCCGCTCTCCGGATCGATCAACCGCGCGCCCATCGCGGTGGCCAGAGGATCGGTGGCAGGAGGGGCCCCGCAGACGGGTCTGCTCAACGCGCCGGTGGGCGCCACCGTCCTGCTCGACGCCAGCGCCTCGACCGATCCCGACCGCGATCTCCCGCTGACCTTTTTCTGGTCGCTGGCCGCGCGCCCCGTCGGAAGCAACGCCGCCATCGTGGGCGCGTCTGCGGCGCAGGGCTCGCTGCAGCTCGACGGGCCCGGCGTCTATTCGGTGCTGCTCACCGCCACCGACGCGGCCGGCCTGCCGTCGGTCGCGCCGGCGCGCCTGGACATCCAGGCGTCGCCCACGCAGGCGCTCTTGGTCGAGCTGGTCTGGGACCAGGTGCCTCCCGACCTCGACCTGCATTTTCTCCAGGCCGGCGCAGCGCTGCAGAGCGCGGGCGACTGCTACTGGGCCAATCCCGATCCGTCCTTCGGTCCGCACCACGGCGGTGACAAGCTGATCGGCTACGGCCCCGAAGCGGTGAGCTGGAAGACTCCCACCGCCGGCAGCTACCGGATCGAGGTCGTCTACGCCTCGGCGCACGACGCCGCGAGCCCGGCCACCACGGCGCAAATCCGCGTCTACGCGCAGGGCGTCCTTGCCGCGGACCTGTCGCACGCCTTCACCCGCGTCGGCGAGGTCTGGACCGCCGCGACCGTGGACTGGCCCGGCGGCCACGTCGGGGCAGCGCCCTGATGCGCGCCATTGTATACGTAGTATTGATCGGCGCCGCCGCCTGCCACAAAGGCAGCAAGACCGCGCCGCCGCCCGAGTGCGAGGCGCGCGCCGACTGCCTGGGCGGTCTCGCCGGCGGCGAATTGTGCGTCCTGGGCAAGTGCGTGGGCTGCACCAGGTCGAACCAGTGCCGCATCAGCGAGCTGTGCGATCCGGTCCAGCGCCTCTGCACCCTGCGCGCCTGCTTCGGCGACGAGTGCGCAGCCCACGCCGACTGCAAGCTGGGCGCCTTCTGCGTGCAGGGGCTCTGCCTCAGCCCGGACCATCCGCGCACGGTGGGCAGCAACACCTGCGCCGTGCAGATCTGCGGAGGCAACCGCGACTGCAACGTCGGCCAGCGCTGCAACCAGCGGACCTTTGTCTGCGAGCAGGACCTGGGCTGCCTCGCCGGCTCTCCCTGCGCCGCTTCCCAGGTCTGCAATCCCGGCAGCGGACTGTGCGAACAGGGCTGCACCGCGGACACCGCCGTCCAGGTGTGCGGCCCGCTCGTCCCCTGCAGCGCCGGCCGCTGCGTGCAGTGCGCAAGCGACGCGGGCTGCGGCCCCGGCCTCACCTGCGACGTCGCCGCCGGAATCTGCCGCGGGCCCTCGGGCTGCGCCACCAGCCGGGACTGCGAGATCCCCAGGACCTGCGACCGCGCGACCTCGACCTGCGCCCTGCCCCGCGGCCCCTGCGCCAGCAACGAGAGCTGCGCGGTGGACGAGCGCTGCGAGACGCGCACCGGCAAGTGCGTTCCGGGCGCGTGCCTGCCCGACCGCCTCGACCCCGCGGGCGACGCTGCCCACGCCGCAAAGGTCGCGCCCGGCAGCTACCCCTTGCTCACGCTGTGCGGCAGGGAAGAGGACTGGTTCAGCCTCGACCTGCTCTCGGGCGACACGGTGCAGGTGGTCGCCGATGCCGACCCGCTCGGGTCGTTTGACCTGCAGCTTCGCGACGCCGCCAACATTCTCGACGACGAGGGCTTCGCCGTGCTCCGCACCATCGGCACGACGGGAAGGTATTTCGTCCGCGCCCGCACCAACGACGCCTCCGCCCTCTACGGGCTGCGCGTGCAGGTCGCGCACGGCGCCGCCTGCCCGCACAACCCACCCGACCCGCATCCGACGGCGTTGACCGCGCTCCCGCTCGGCGCCGGCCCCGCTTACGACTTCGCCGTCTGCCCCACCGAGCAGACCTGGTTCAGCCTGCGCCCGCCGGCCGGGCAGGGCGTGGACCTGACCTTCTCGCTCTCGCCGACGGCGGGCGGCGCGCTCGTCTTCACGCTCTTCGACTCCGACGGCAAGAGCGCGCTCGCGGAGGACGCCAGTGGAACTTCGGCGCCGCACCTCGCCGCCGCACACGCCGCGGGCGAGCTCTTCTTCCTGCGGGTGATGGGCGAGAGTCCCTCGGTCCGCAACCGCTACGACGCCACCGTGAGGTTCACGCTGCCATGAAGCGCGCGCCCCTCCTCGCCCTTGTTTGCGCCGGCCTCGCCCTCGCCTGCGGCCAACCCGCCGCCGCGCCCGCCGGCCCCGACGCGGGGACGACGACCGACGGCGGCCCCGTCAGCGGCGGCGACGGCGGCACGCCCCTCGCCATCGAGGTGAAGGTGAAGGGGATCCTCCCCGGCACCGGGCCGACCGCGGGCGGCGGCAGCGCGCTCGTCAGCGGCTCGGGCTTCGTCGAAGGCTTCGCGGTGCGCGGCGGCGGC
>JANXXR010000095.1 GCA_025350525.1 Deltaproteobacteria bacterium | reverse complement strand
GCCGTCCCCGCCTCGCCGCGCGGTTCCTGACTGCGCGACCGTTCAAGACGTCGCGCGCGTTCGGAGTCGCGTACGGGCGACGCGGCTGACGACGTTCTCGTGCTGACATCGAAACGCGCGATGGGGCGCCGCGATTGATGCAGGACGAAACCGCGCGAAGAGGTGGAGGGCGGGCTCGGTTGGCCGGCCGCTGTTGGAAGGAAGCGCGCGCCGGGGAACGAGGGGCATCTCGCGATTAGCGCGACGCCCAGGCGGCCGGACGACCGAGTCCGCGCTCCACCGCGCCGAAGCTCTACCGGTGCCTGACCCGAATCGTCCAGCCGAGGCGGATCAAGCCCTTCAGGACTCGCGGCACGCGCCGGAACAGATGCGTCGAAGGGGGGCGCTTCTCGGCCAGCTCGATGGGGATCTCCCGCACCTCGCGGCCCATCCGCTGGGCGCGGATGACCAGCTCGCTGGCGAAGAGGTCGCGCTCCACCACGCAGGCATTGACCACCTCGAGCATGCGCTCGCGGCGGAAGGCCTTGAGCCCGTGCGTGTCGGTGCCGCGAAAGCCGGTGGTGAGGCGCAAGAGCAGGGTGATCACCCGCGTCGCCACCCGGCGCATGGGCGGGCGGGCGTCGTTCGAGCCCTTCATCGCCTTGGAGCCGACCACCAGATCCGCGCCGGCGGCGAGGAGCGGCAGCGCGCGCTGGTAGAAGCCCACGTCGCAGAGGTCGATCTCGTCGCAGATCACCACGGCGCCGCGCGCCTCGAGGATGCCGCGCTTCAAGGCGCGCCCGTAGTTGGGCTGGTCGCCCTCGAGGAAGCGGAGGCGCGGCTCCTCCGCGGCGAGCGCGGCCAGGATCTGCCGGGTGCCGTCGGTGGAGCCGTTCTCGCTCAGGATCAGCTCGAAGCCCAGGCCCAGCGCGTCCAGCCTGCGGCACAGGTCCAGCGCCGCCTCGCGGACGATGCGAGCTTCGTTGAAGACGGGGATGACGATGGAGATCATGAGAGCTTGCGCGCCGCCTCGCGCCCCGAGAGCAGCGCGTCTTCCATCGAGCTGTACTCCCAGCGGCCATAGCGGCCGGCCACCTCGATGCCGTGGGCCGAGAGGTGCGCGAGCACGGTGGCCCGGGCCGCCGCGTGCTGGTGGTCGAAGAGCACGTAGGCCACCTTGATGGTCCGCGCCCGCGCCAGGCGCACCCGGGCGCCGTCGATCAGGCCGCAGGAAGCCAGCCCCGCGAGCGCCTGCTGGATGAGGACCGCGTGAGCGGCGGGGCCCGGGTGCGCGAACTCCACCGCGAAGCTGCGGCAGCCCGGTGGCGCCAGCGCCGGGTTCACCTCGCTGGGCGAGCCCACCCGATAGAAGGGAAAGCGCGGCTCCGGGTAGTACGCCCAGTGAAAGCGCTCGCCGCCGCTGTCCTCGGCGCCGACCTCGACCACGGTCACCGAGACGGCGCGCAGCTTCGCCGCGGCTTCGCGAACGGCGGCCGGCGCGTCGATGAGCATGCGCGCCGCCGCGTCGAGCGGGACGGTGAGCACCAGCGACTGGTAGGGCAGCTCGGCGGCCGCCGTCCGCACCCGGCGCCGCGCCAGGTCGATGCCGAGGACGCGCGCGGAGGTCCGCACCTCGCCGGGGAGCGCCCGCACCTCCGCCGAGAGCCCGCGCACCAGCGATTCGATGCCGCCCTCCCGCGGATACCAGAAGCTGGCGTTGTAGCCGGCGTCGTCGCGGGGGAGCCCGAGCGCGCCGCCCACCAGGTCGTCGAGCGACGGCCTGGGGATGAACCGCCCGCCCCACTCGGGCGATAGCTCGGTGCAGGGCACGGTGAAGAGCTTCTCGTTGTAGGGGAACATGAAGCGCCTCCCCAGGCCTTCGCCGAGGTGGCGCAGGATGAAGTCGGCGGCGTTCTCCAGCGGCCGTTCGCGCAGCGCCGCACCCTTGGGCCCGAGCGTCGCGTCGACGAAGCCGGTCAGGCACTCGGCCACCGTCTGCGCCGGCAGCCCGTGCAGGTTGAACTGGTAGGGGAACCTGGTCCAGACGCCTTCGCTATAGATGACCGCGCGGCGCTGCACCTCGAGCAGGTTTCCGGCCAGCCAGCGCCCGGCGATCAGCGCCTTCATCTCCGGGTCGCGGGCGTGCAGCCAGTGGCCGGTCCAGTCGAAGGAGAAGCCGTCGACGAGGTCGGTGCGGCAGAGGCCGCCCAGCCGATCTTCCGCCTCCAGCACGGTGAAGTCCGCGGCCAGCTCGCGGGCGCAGGAGAGGCCCGCGAGGCCTCCGCCGACCACGATGGTTGGGCCTCGCCGCATGGGGTCCGCCTCTATCACGAAATCACCGGTGCTTTCGTTGGCGGACCCTTTGCTTGGGTGCTAGCGTGCGCGAATCGTCATGAGTGAGATGCTGGCCAGCCTCGAGCACCTCGTCCGCAAGCAGCAGGCGGGTACCGTCCTCTTTCGCGAGGGCGACCGCGGCGCGACCATGTACGTGATCCGCTCCGGCAAGGTGAAGATCGTGAAGCACATCTCCGGCACCGAGCTGACCCTGGCGGTGCTGGGGCCGGGCGAGTTCTTCGGCGAGATGGCGCTGCTCGAAGCGCTCCCGCGGTCGGCGGGCGCCACCGTGGTGGAGGACGCGCTGCTCATCGAGCTGGAGCAGACCGCCTTCGAGACGCTGGTGCGCAAGAACGGCGAGATCGCGGTGCGCCTCTTGCGCCGGCTCTCCTCGCGCCTGCGCGAGGCCGACCGCCAGATCCAGGCGCTGATGAGCCGGTCGGGCGCGGCTCGTGCGCTCTCGCTGGTGCGCAACCTCGCCGAGCCGCCCGGCGCCGACGGACTGCGCTACCTGCCCAGAGACCTGACGCCGGAGGCGTTGACCCGCCGGGTGGGGCTCGAGGGCAAGGAGGCCGAGCGCGTGCAGAAGATCTTCGCCCGCTGCGGCCTTTTGGTCGCGAAGGGCCACCGCGTCGCGCTCGGGCCCGACCCGCTCATCAGCGACTTCCTCCTCTATGTCGAGCTGCAGGAGCAGTACGACCCGCTCAACCTGCACCAGCTCGCCGAGATGACCGGGCTCAACGACGAGGACGCCGCTGAGATCGCCCGCCGGGTCCTGCAGGCGCGGCTGGCCGACTCGCGCAAGGATTCGCAGCCGCTGGTGGACGCCTACCGCAGCTATCTCGCCCTCAAGCAGCGCTTCGAGTACGAGGACTGACAGTTGAAGATCTCCTGTCCCAACTGCTCCGCCGCCTATGAGCTGGACGACTCGCGCGTCCCGCCGGCCGGGCTTTCGATCAAGTGTCCGAAGTGCAAGAACCCCTTCACCGTGCACCGGCCCAAGCCGGGCGAGGAGGGGAAGGCCGTCGCCGGCAAGGGTCCGGTGGCGCTGCCCGGACTGGCCGGTGGAAAGCCGCCGGCCAAGGCGCCGCCCGCGGGACGGCCGCCCGGCGCGGGCGTCAAGGCTGCGCCGCAGGGGGCCGTGCCGCTCCCGGGCCTCGAGGAAGGCGACGCTGCCGAGCAGACGGCGGTGAAGGTCCGTCCGCCGCAGCCGTCCGCCGCCTCTTCCGCGGTGCCGCTCCCCGGCCTCGACGAAGGCATGGGGCAGACCGCGGTCGACTTCCGTCCGCCGCCTCCGTCGAGCGCGCCGCCGCCCATCAACTTTGGCGGCGCCGTTCCGCTGCCCGGGCTCGACGACGCGCTGCCGCCGCCGCAGCATCCGGAGGCGCCGGAGCAGAGCGACGCGGCCGATCCCTTCGCCAACCTCGATATGGGCGAGGCGAAGCCGGTCAAGAAGGCCAGGGCGCCGGAGCTGGATCGGTCGCCGCCGTCGAGCGCGCCGCCGCCGGCCATGGACGACATCTTCTCCTCGGTGGACGTGCCCGATGCGCCGCCGCCGCCCCGAAGCGCGCCCAAGCCGGCCCCGGCCGCCGACGACGGGCTCAACTTCGACTTCGTCGAGGCGGGGTCGCCGAAGGCAGCGCCGCCTGCGGCGGGCAACGACCTGCTCGACTTCGTCGACGAGCAGACGGCGCTCACCCCCAAGGACGGCGACAAGAAGAAGCGCCCGCCGCCCATGCTGTCGAAGAGCGGCGCGTCGCCGGCCGGGGCCGAAGAGACGCTGTCGTTCGGCGACGAGGCCAGCCCCGAAGGCGGCAAGAAGGCGGAGAAGGAGCGCAAGAAGAAGGAGCGCGCCGAGCGGGTGGCGAAGGACCGCGAGGAGCGCGCCCGCCGCCGGGCAGAGAGCGGCCCCGGCACGCTACAGACCACGGTGCTGCCGGCGTTGCGCGAGCAGTTGGTCGCGCTGCGCGATCCGAAGCGGGTTGCCGCCGCCGTGGGAGTTTTGCTGCTCCTGGTGGTGCTGGTGTTCGGCTTCCGCGCCCGCCGCACGCCGGCCGGCTTCTTCTGGTCCAACCTCTACATGCCCACCAAGAAGGCGGCCACGGCGGCGGA
>JANXXR010000081.1 GCA_025350525.1 Deltaproteobacteria bacterium | reverse complement strand
CGACGCGAACGAGCTGCTCTCGTCGAAGCAGTACGAGGAGCTGCTTGCCACGGAGGATTGAGACGCTGGACCTGCGCGGCCTGCTCTGCCCGCTGACCTGGGCGCGCACCAAGTACGCGCTCTCGAAGCTTCAAGCGGGCGCGGAGCTGCGGGTGATGCTCGATCACCGGCCGGCCGTGCCGGACATCAAGCGCAACGCCGAGGAGCTGGGCGACGAAGTGGTCTCGACGCAGGAAGCGGATCCGGGAGTGTGGGAAATGGTGCTGCGACGATGCGTGCGGTGACCCTGCTCTTGCTGGCCGGTTGTGCCTCCGCGCCGCGCGGCCCGGCTGCGTCGGGGCCCGACCCGCGCCTGGCCAGCCTGCTCTCCGAAGCCATCCGCTTCCCGACGGTGGCGGGCAATGATCAGGCGCGCCGCGATCAGCAGGCGTGGCTGCTGCGCACCGCCGCCGCGCTGGGCCTCGTCTCGCGGGACGCCGGGCCGGTGACGGAGATCGAGCTGCCCGGTCCTCCCGGCGCGCCGGTCCTGGGGCTCGTCGTCCACGGCGACGTGCAGCCGGTCGAGGCCGCGCAGTGGACGGTGCCGCCCTTCGAGGGCCTCCTCCGCGACGGCCTGGTCATCGGGCGCGGGGCGGCGGACGACAAGGGCCCCTTGGTGCAGGCGCTGCTCGCCCTGCACGGACTGCGCGACGCGGCGCTGACGCACACCGTGCGGCTGCTGGTGGGCAGCGACGAGGAGAGCGGGTCTTCGGACATGAAGGCGTATCTGGCCGCGCACGCGCCGCCCGCGTACAGCCTGGTGCTCGACTCCGAGTTTCCGGTGGTGGTGGGCGAGAAGGCCTGGGACGGGCTGACGGTGCTTCCGGCCAGCGAGGAGTGCGACGGCGTGGTGGAGATCGACGCCGGCCTCGCGCCCAGCATCGTGCCGGATCGGGCGCGGATCACCCTGACCGGTGGGACGGCAGCGCTGCAGAAGCGGCTCGCGGCCAAGACGACCGAGGCGGGCACGCGGCTGGAATTGCAACAGCGCGGCGATCTGCTCGACGTCACCGTGCACGGGAAGTCGGCGCACGCCGGCGTCAACCTCGCGGGCGGGCGCAACGCGCTGGTCTCGCTGGCGCGGCTGCTGAAAGGCGAATTGACCGACTGCGCCGTCGCCGACCTGCTGGCCTTCGTCGCCGCGCAGGACACCCGCGGCGCCGCGTTGGGCCTCACCGAGGCCGCGCCCGGCTGGGGCGGCTGGGCGGTCAACGTGGCCACCCTGCGCAAGGAGCAGCGCCTGGGCGGAAAGCTGGCGCTGACCATCAACCTGCGAAGGCCGCCGCCGATGAACGCCGCCCAGTCGCGCGATCACCTCTATGCGCAGGTGCGCAAGTTTTCGGGGCGCCTCGAGCCCGGCACCCTCTTCTTCGGCGACGAGCCGCTGATCTTCGACCCGCGGGCAAAGCTGGTGCGCCGCCTGATGGACGACTATGCCAAGACCACCGGCGAGCGGCCGCCGCCTGCCATCTCCGGGGGCGGCACCTATGCCAAGCGCATTCCCAATGCCATTGCCTTTGGAATGTGGTTTCCCGGCAAGCCCTATCCGGGCCACGACGTGGACGAGCAGTTGCCGGTGGCCGACCTGCAGCGCGGGCTCGAGGTGCTGGCGGTGACGCTGCGGGATCTCGCCACCTCCGTGCCTTTGCAAAATCCATTTCAGCCGTAGGAATTTGTTCATGCGCATCGCCAAGCGGCTCAGCGCCCTCTCGCAGTCCGACATCCGCCGCATGTCGCGGGAATGCGAGCGCGTCAACGGCATCAACCTCGGCCAGGGCATCTGCGACCTGCCCACGCCGGAGCTGGTGCGCGAGGGCGCCATCCGCGCCATTCGCGAGAACCGCAGCACCTATTCGTTTGCGGAAGGAACGCGGGAATTGCGCGACGCCATTGCCCGCAAGCTTTTGCGCGACAATGGCTTGCAGGCGGACCCGGCCAGCGAGATCTGCGTCACCGTCGGCGCCAGCGGGGCCTATTCCTGCGCCATTCACGCCCTGCTCGATCCCGGCGACGGCATCCTGCTCTTCGAGCCCTATTATGGATATCATTTGAATGCGGCCATCGTGGCTGGCCTCACGCCGCAGTTCGTCACCCTGCGCGCTCCCGACTTCGCGCTGGACGAGGCCGCGCTCGAGGCCGCCCTCACGCCCGCCACCCGGGCGATGGTCATCTGCACGCCCGGCAACCCCAGTGGAAAGATGTTCTCCAAGGCCGAGCTGGCCGCGCTCGCCCGCGTCGCGCAGAAGCATGATCTATTGGTCATCACCGACGAGATCTATGAATACATCCGCTACGACGGCCGTCCGCACATTTCCCCGGCATCGGTCCCCGGCCTGCGCGAGCGCACCGTCACCATCATGGGGCTCTCCAAGACCTTCAGCATCACCGGCTGGCGGCTGGGATATGCGGTGGCGCCGGAAGAACTGATCCGCGCCATCACGCTGGTGAACGACCTCGACTACGTCTGCGCGCCCACGCCGCTGCAGTTGGGCGCTGCCGCGGGGTTCGACGCGCCGCAGAGCTATTTCGACGAACTGCAATCGGGATATCAGGACAAGCGCGACCGGATCTGCGCGGCGCTCCAGGAGGCGCAGCTCGAGCCCATTGTTCCGCAAGGGGCCTATTACGTGCTCGCCGACTGCAGCCGCCTCGGCCTTCCCACCGCCCGCGAGGCCGCCATGAAGCTCCTGGAGAACACCCGCGTCGCCTCCGTGCCGGGCAGCGCCTTCTATCGCGGCGCCGCCGGCGAGAGCCTGCTCCGCTTCTGCTTTGCCAAGGACGACGCCGTCCTCGACGAGGCCTGCCGCCTGCTGCGGGCGCTCTGAGATGAAGTCGCCGCTGTTGCCCATCTTCCTCATCGTGGTGGTGGACGTGCTCGGCCTCACCATCATGCTGCCGCTGCTGCCCTTCTATGCGGAGCACTTCGGCGCCAGCCCCATCGCCGTCGGGCTGCTCCTCTCCAGCTATGCCCTCTGCCAACTGATCGCCGGCCCGGTGCTGGGGCAGATCTCCGATCGCGTCGGCCGAAAGCCCGTGCTCCTCGTCAGCCAGCTGGGGACCTTTGCCGGCTTCCTGGTGCTGGCCTGGGCGCCCAGCCTCGCCCTGGTCTTCCTCGCCCGCGTCATCGACGGGTTGACCGCGGGCAACATCTCCATTGCCCAGGCCTATATCGCCGACGTCACCGCGCCCAAGGATCGCGCCCGCTCTTTCGCCTTGATCGGCATCGCTTTCGGCATTGGCTTTCTCATTGGTCCGGGCGCGTCGGGATACCTGACGCATCACTATGGATACCGGGTGCCGATCCTCTGCGCCGCCGCGCTCTCGCTCTTGAGCATCCTCGGCACGACCTTCCTCTTGCCCCGCGAGCCGCCCCATCCCGAGGGGGCGCTGGCCAAAAGCGCGGAGCAGGAGCTGGAGGGCCCGGTGGCCCCCGGCGGCAAGCGGCTGAAGCTGCTCGATTGGGGAACCTATGCGCAATACTTCCGCCGTCCGGTCCTGGGCGGACTCTTGATTGAATTCTTTCTCTTCACCTTTGCGTTCGTGACCTTCACCGCCGGCTTTGCCCTCTTTGCCGAGCGGCGCTTCACCTGGCACGGCGCCGCCTTCGGGCCCAAGGAGGTCGGCGCCATCTTCATGTATTCGGGCTTCCTCGGAATCGTCGTGCAGGGCTCGATGCGGCAGGGCGTGCTCATCCGCCGCCTCGGCGAGGTGCGGCTGGTCACCCTGGGTTTCCTCGCCGCCACCGTCGGATATGTGCTGCTGGGCTTCAGCGCCGGCGTCGGGCTGCTGGTGGTGGCCGCGACCTTTTCCGCCTTCGGCACCGGCGTTTTGCGCCCCGCGCTGACCAGCCTCATCACCCAGCAGGTCACGCGCGCCGAGCAGGGCGTGGTGCTCGGGCTCAACCAATCCCTGCTCTCGGTGGCGCAGATCGCGGCGCCGGCCATCGCGGGGGCGCTCATCGAGCGCAACCACCTCACCGCCTGGGCGCTGTGGGCCGCGGCCGTAATGACGCTGGCGCTCCTCTTGAACCTGCGCGCCCGCAGCTCGCGCACCGCGGCGGCTTGATCAGGCGGCCCTTCGCCACAGCTCCAGCACCAGCTCGAAGACGATGAGCACGCCGATGAAGAGCTCGAGCAGCCACATGCGCCGGTCGCGAGCCACGTCGAGCACGAGGCCCAGCGCCTCCTGCACCGAGCGCAGCTTCTGCTCCAGCGCGCCGTAGCGGTCCACCAGGTCGAACTCGGCGCGCAGGTCGTCGTAGATGCGGTCGAGCGCGGGATCGTCCCAGGTGGCGTCGGGCTTGTCGAGCAGGGTCAGCACCGAGAAGACCTCGTTGCGCGTGCTGATGGCCTCTCCGATGAACTGGTGCAGCCGCCGCGTCCGCAGCGGCACCGAGCCGCGCTTCTCCAGCGGCTCGACCAGCGCGTTGGTGCGGGAGAAGAGGCCCTCGACGATGCGCTCGTAGTACTCCATGGCCGCGCTCTGGGCGACGATCAGCGCCACCACCGCCACCCGCGCCTCGCCGAAGCGATCGACCACCAGCGTGCCGTCGACGAGGTCGACCTTGGCGCCCTCTTCCTCGCGCACGGCAAAGGTCTCGCGCACCACCTGCGTGGTCAGCCCCGGGCGGGCGCGGCGCAGGCGGGCCAGCTCCAGCTCGCGCCGCTCGGGCGGCAGGTCGTGGAAGACGATGGCTCCGAAGGGATAGATGAAAAGCTCGCCTTTGCTCTCGCACTGCGCGTGCAGCTCCCTCAGCGTCGCGCGCGCGCCGGGATAGGCCGGCAAGAGATCGCGCAAGGAGAGGTTCTCCTCGAAGGCCACCGCCGAGAACTGGTGGGTCCGGCTCAGAAGCCGCGCGCTGCGGGAGAGCCGGGCAGGTACGCCGGGCCGATCTGCATCTTCATCCCGCCCGTGGCCGCGAGCAGCGTGAAGGCGAAGGGCAGCTTGACCATGCCGGGCGAATCCGGGACCAGGCCCGGCGGCGGATTGGGAAACCGCTGCACGATGCGGAAGGCGTCCACCGCCACGCTGTCGAGGTAGGGAACGCCCGACGAGGCCGCGACTTTGACGTCGGTGATCTCGCCCTTGGTGTCCAGCGTGAACTCCACCACCGTGCGCCGGTCGCGGTACGAGTAGAGCTGGCCGCTGGGATCGCGCTTGCCGGCTTCGTCCTGGACCTTCTGGACCCAGACGCGCCCCACCGTCTCCTTCACGCGATTCAGGAAGCCGGCGAACTTGAAGCTGCGCGAGTTGAGCAAGGTCTCGTCGCCCTCTTCCACGCCGCGCAGGTCGTCGGGCATGGCGCCGCCCGAGATGGGCCCGAGCGCGCCGATGGGCTGGTCCAGCGTCAGCTTGAGAGGCCGCATCTCGCCCGGCGCTCCCGCCGCTGCGCCCGGAGCGCCCGGCCCTACCGCCGACTGCTTTCCCTCGGCGCCGGGATCGGCGACGGCCACCTTGCGGCCGGTTCCCTTGTACGCGTCGCTCTGCTCGCGCGGCCGCAGCGTGCCGCCTTCCGCCTCGCGGACCCGGAGCGGATCGCGGCGATCCTTGCTGGGCAGTTCGGCCGCCTGCTTGGCGCGCTTCTGCTCGGCGCCGCCGCCGGACTTGCCGTTGTCGCCGGGCCGCTCGCTGACCGCCGGCGCGCCCGAGGCGGTCTTGTCCTGCCGGCCTTCCTTCTGGGTTTTAGAGAGCGGGTTCTTGAAGAACGCCGACGTCTCCCGCGCGCGCGACTCCTTGAGCACGCGGCTGTCGTGCTCGGAGAGGTACTTGGTGGGCCTCTCGGGAGCGAGATCGTTGGTGGGGCCGAGATCGACCACCTGTCCGGGCATGAGCTTCTGGTCCGGCTCGGGCGCGAGCGGCTTGACCGTGGGCGGAAGGTTGGGCGCCTGCTGCGCGCTGTTCGAGCTGAGCGGCCCGCCCTGGTTGCGCATCACCTGCGAGCGCGAGGTGGAGCGCAGCGAGACCACCTGCCGCACCGGCGTCTTGGGGATGTGGAAGTTGGCGTCCCGGGCCACCAACGGAAGCACGGCGAGGTGCGCGATCACCGAGATCGCGACCGCGAGCGTGAGGCGGCTCTTTCGCCGCACCGGCTTCTGGGGCAGGGGCATCCAGCGTCCATTGTAATGCGCCTCGCCCCCCGCACGCGAGGACACAAGCGGAGGAGGGGGGTGCTCAGGGCCAGTTCTGGACTGTTCAGCGAGCACGAAAGGGTCAACACCGGAGGATTGCGGCGCGTTCCCGCAGCGGGCGAAAGGCGGCCGGAGGTCCCGGAATGACCGGGCGAGCGAGCCTCTGGCCACTGCCTTTCAGTAGATGCGCATGGGCGCGGCGCCCGAGTAATACCAGCCCAGGATCTCGCGGTAGCTGGCGCCCCGCTCGGCCCTGCCGATGGCGCCCGTCTGGCACATCCCGCTGCCATGGCCCCAGCCGCCGCCGGTGAAGACCCAGTCGCCCCGCGACCGCTCCAGCACGAACATCCCGCTGTTCAGGTTGTGGAACAGCCGGCGGATGGCGAGCTCGCCGTAGACGCGGGCGGCGCCGCGGTTGCCTTCGATGCGCAGCGCGCGGGCGCGGCCGGAGACGCCGCGGCCCTCGACCGCCATGGCGCGGACGGAGCCGACGCCCAGCGCGGCGCAGGCCTCGTCCACTTCGCCCTGCGTGAAGCTCTTGCGCCAGCGGACCTTGTCGGCGCGGGCCAGGCCCGAGAGGGCGCAGTAGCTCGGCACCGGATTCAAGTGGACGAAACGCGAGACCAGCGCTTCGCCGATTCCGTCGGCGAAGGGCGCCAGCACGGGCGTGCGCAAGTCGAAGTCGGGCCGGCCGCGCAGCGATGGATTGGGCGGCCCGCCCCAGACGGCGTCGTTGTCCTCGGTGAAGCCGCCGCAGACGGCGGAGTAGACCGAATCGACCAGCCGGCTTGCGCCCCCGAGGCTGGCAAAGAGCGCCTCGCCGCGCGTCGCGTCCACCGCGGCGGCGGGGCCGGCCTCCTCCGCGGCGACGCCCTTGTAGACCTGGCAATGCTGCTCGGCGCAGAGCAGGTACGGGTCGCCCAGGTGCCGCGCGCCGATCTTGGCCAGCACCTCGCCGCGCGCCGTCACCGCCTGGGCCTTGAGCGCTTCCAGGTGCGCCCGAGCGAAGATCTCGCTGGGCACCACGCCCTTGACCAGCCGCTCCATCGGCACCGCCGCCACCAGCGCCAGCGCGCCCGAGGCGTCCACGGTGGCGAAGAGCCGGCCCGGATAGGTGCGGTCCTCGAAGCCGTGGAAGGAGTAGCCCATGCCGAACTCGACCGCGTCCACGGAGATGCCCTGCTCGCAGCGCAGCTCCAGCGCGCTCTCGCCGACGGCGCGCACGCTGCCCGAGGGTTCGCGCAGCTCGATGCGCCCGGACGGCCGCACCGCGAGCTCCCGGTGGATCTGCGCGCGCACGCCGAACTTCGCCGACAGCTCGCCGAGCTGCCTCCGTGCGCCCGCCTCGGTGGCGTCGCCCTCGGCGAGGACGGTGTAGCGCCGCGTGTCCACGACGTTGCCGGCGATGCCGTACGCCTCGCCCACGGTCGCGATCCGCACCGGCACGCCCCGCGCGGCCCACTCCTCGCGCGCCCGCTGCAGCGCCTGCTTGTTCTCGAAGGCGACTTGCTCCAGCTCGACCCAGGAGGCACCTACGCCGGGCGCGCCCTCGAGGAGGCGCAGGGTCCAGCGCCCCTGGGGCCCGGCCGTCACCGCCGCCTGCGCCTCGCCCTTCGCCGTGCGCGCCAGCACCGTGAGCGGCCCGCGCGGATTGACGGCGAGCTCGCGCCGCCCCTCGGCGACGCGCACGGTGATGAGCGGCTGCCCGTCCTCGAAGGAGAGCCGCCGCGAATAGAGCAGCTCCAGCGGATCGTCGGGCGCCGGCGCACCGGAGAACAATTGCTCACTGCCCGCATCGGGCACGCCGGCATCCAACCCTGAGGCCTGAGGCCTGACGCCTGAGGCCTGCGACGGCCTGAGGTCTGGGCCCTGCGACGGCTCCAGCCGCGCCACCGCCCGCGCACAGGCCGCCAGCGCGCCGCCCAGCAGCGACAAAAAGCGTCTGCGCGGCGTCTTCATCGCCGCAGGTGCTTCTCTTCGACGTACCTGCCGAACGCCGCCCGCAGCCGCCGCGTGATCGGCCCGGGCTTTCCATCGGCGACGGGCCGCGTCTGCTCCCCGCTCGACTCGAGGTAGACGAGGCTGGTCACCGCCATGATCTCCCGCAGCGTCGAGGAGACGAAGACCTCGTCGGCCGCCGCCAGCGCCTCGGGGCCGTGCGGCTCTTCGCGCACCAGGATGCCCTCGCCGCGCGCGAGCTCGATGACCACGGCGCGGGTCACTCCCTCGAGCATCCCCAGCTGCAGGGGCGGCGTGACCAGCACCCCGCGCTGCACGAAGAAGACGTTGGAGGTAGTGGCCTCGGTGACGCGGCCCGAGAGGTCGAGCAGGATGGCGTCGTCGGCGCCGGCGTCCACCGCCTCCCGCAGCGCCAGGATGTTGTTGAGGTAGTTTCCCGTCTTCAGCGCCGGATCGAGAGAGAGCGGCGAGTTCCGCCGGGTCCTGGCGATGGCCATCTGCAGGCCGCTCTCGTATTTCTCCGCCGCCGGAAGCTGCAGCGGGCGGACGATGACGATCAGCCGGTGCGCCTCGCCCGCCAGCTGTGGCGCGAGGCCGAACTGCCCGTCGCCGCGGGTGACGATGATGCGCGCGTAGGACTCGGAGTTCTGCGCGGCCTCGAGGGTGCGCGACAGCTCGCGCTCGATCTCTGCCCGCGGCGGCAGCGAGAGCCCGATGCGGGCGGCGCTGCGCTCCATGCGCTGGAGGTGCCGCGTAAGCTCGAAGGGCCGCCCCGCGTAAGTGCGCACCACCTCGTAGACCGAGTCGCCGTAGAGGAACCCGCGGTCGAGCACGGACACCGACGCCTGCTCCGGCGGAAGCAGCTTTCCCTCGACGTTGCAGAGCACGGGCACGGCAGCGTGGTACCGCCACCGGCGCGCGGGCGCAACCTCCGTTCGATTCCGTATTCAACCGCCGGGGCAGGCCTGCTAGCAGGGAGCCATGCCGCGCCTCCACCTGCTCGCCGCCGCCGTCGCCTTTGCCGTTGCCTCCTGCACCCGGCCCGACCACATCGAGATCGATCCGCGCGCCCCGCGCCTCTCGCGCAAGGGCGAGTCGGTGCACCTGCACGCAAAGCTGATGGACCGCGCCGGCAAGGTCTTCCCCATGGAGTCGGCGACCTGGAAGTCGCGCGATCCGTTCATTGCCGGCGCCAGGCTCGGGGGCGACGTCACCGCGCTTTCCAGCGGGCACACCCTCCTGACCGCGTCGTGGAACGAGCTCAGCGCGGAGGTGCCGCTCGAGGTGGATCTGGTGGAAGCGCTGCAGATCGATCCAGGCCTGCTGGATCTGGCCCAGAGCGACGAGCCGGTGAAGATCAGGGTGGTGGCGCTGGGGCTCGACGGCCATCCGCTGCGCGGCCGCGAGGTGCACCTGGTCTCGGCCAACCCGCGGGTGGCGCGGGTGGACCCGGAGGGCCGCGTCTGGCCGGTGGCCCCGGGCGAGGTGGTGGTCCGCGCCAACATCGACGACAAGGAAGGCGAAGTCGCCGTCCACGTGCGCGCAGCCGGACGTTGATGGCCACCGCGCTCTGCGCTATACACGCCGCGCGAGCCGCTAGCTCAGCTGGTAGAGCACCGGCCTTTTAAGCCGAGGGTCCTGGGTTCGATCCCCAGGCGGCTCACTCTGAAAATGTTGTCATTCTCGGCGCTTGACGAGCACTGCACCAAGGTTGCACCAAGGTTTCTCTGGGCGAGGGCAGCCGTAAGGGGCAGGACCACCGCGCGGCGCAGGTCGAATTTGAGCTTTCGCACCTCGTCGCAGAGCGCTTGCCACTCGAAGGACGTGTACAACTCCATCACATCGCGGGGCGGCGCGTGCGTAGCCCACTTGAGAAGATCTTTTCGCGCGCCGTCCGACCGGGCCAGCGAAATGAAAGTGCGCCGCAGGTCATGAACCCGCCGCTGACGCAAGCCAAGCTGCTTAAGGTCGAATTGAAGGCGGCGGTAGGTGTTCCCTTTCGTCCGCATGTTTCCGGTTCCCGGCGTAGGAGAGACTAGGTCTTCGCCAGTGGGGGCACGTCCCATCGTCGCTTCCCAACCCTGCTCCTTCCACTCTTTGAGGATTCCCGCGAGTACAGGATGGACGGGCACCGCGCGCGCACGATTGGCTTTGGTGCGTCCGCGGGCGTAGGAAGTCACTACGCTCAACCGGCCCAAGGATTCAGTCGTTTCGTCATACTTGTCCCACCGAAGACCGGCAGCCTCGCCGTGCCGGACCCCACCGAAGAACAGGATCGCGTAGAGCACTCGACGGTCGAGCGGCACCCGCTCGTCGTCCACCAGTTGGAGGACTTCTGCGCGCGTATAAATCGCTGTCTCGCGCCAAGAGGAGTCCTTGTCCACGACCGCGCCTAGCTGGCGAACGTTGAGGATGCAGGGGTTCTCGCGTGGCTCGATGAGACCATCGAGGGCGGCATCCCGAAAAAGAGCCGCCACCACTCCATAGATGTTTCGGATGCTGCGTGGCGCTGCATCCCCTTCCCGCAGCTTGCGCACCATTTCAAATAGATCGCGCGGGCGGACTTCCTCCAAAGCCATACGCCCGAGCGCTGGGTTGATGTGGTTGTCGAGCCGTGACCGGTCAGTCTTCCAATCCAGTCTCTCACGCTCGCGGTTCTTCAACCATGTACGGCTGTAGCTCTCGACCGTGACCACCCCTGTGGAGTCTACGACGCTAGCCCCCGCAGCTACCTGATCGCGGGTCATGCTGAGCAAACGGTTGGCTTTCGCCTCTTCTCCCACTCTGAAGGAAGTGGCGACCTGCTTCCAGTCGCCGCGCGCGTCCTTGATTTTGAGATACAGCTTGCTCCCACGAGGGAACACGCTTCCTTTCCATTTCATGCTGACTCCTCTGGCTCAACGCTATCGAAGACTGGCGACGATCTTTTTGACTTCAGACTCCAAGGTTAGGACAGCCACGGGCTCGGCGTCTTCAGCGCTACCCGTCAGCCAAGACACCAGATCCGACCGCCGAATGCGGTACTCTCGGGTGCCTTTCGGTCGAACGGCGATCAGATTTCCGCTCTTTATCCGCTCCCTCAGCGTGGTGACTGCGAACCCGGACTCATCAGCAGCTTGTTGCAAGGTGAGGAACACCCCGGCAGTGACGCCCTGACAACACCTAGCGGAGCTTAAGGCTTCCGTTACCGCAGTCTTGACGATCTGCGGGAGCAATTCCCGCAGCCGGTCTTCAAGAAGTCGATTGTAGGCGTCGTCCAACAGCATTTCTCATCCCCTACGCCCCCTATAACGTAGGTGTCCTCAGCCACTGTCGTTGCCCCCCTCTGCAAGTAGAACCCCCATCCTACAGATAGGGTCAGACAAACTGAGCCTTCCTCTGTTTTCTAACGTTATTCTCACTATATCGTGTCGTCTTTTCGGAATGGCCCCAAGGGGACCCTCCCCAAGGGTAGAGGGGTACAAATTCATGGGAACGTGGCGCATCAGCAGGAAAAAAGCAGGAGCGGGCCTGTCCGTGGTCTACGTGAACAGGTTCACTAGGGCCGAAATCCCTTGCGGAGAGTCCGCGCCTGAGCAGTCGGCTCAGTCGGTGATCGAATGGGCTTGCAGTCAGGCCGACGCTGGTGACGTGATTGTCCACGGTCACCAAATCTTCTGCCGCCTGCCTGAGGCTCATGATCGGCCTGTGCGCAGACCCCTGCCGTAGGGCTACTGGAAGGGCCGCAGAAGCTCTGCCACGGCACCCGCGACTTCGGGGTACAGGGCGTCAGGGGTAGCAGCGGAAGCCTGTGCGGCGCTCAGCAGCCGCCCTGTACGTGTTTCGTAAAGGGAGAGCGCCAATCGGGACTTCCCGCCAACGCTGCGCAGCACGCCCGCAATTACCAACTCCGCGCCCAGCCTTCTACCGGTGTCTACTTCGCACTCGCCTTCGCAGTCCTCCAACTTCCGCCCTGTGGCTTGGAGTAAAACGAGGACGTTCTCTCGCGTCATTACGCTCAGATTTGGCAGACGCACTAGTTGCTGCCTCACAAG
>JANXXR010000056.1 GCA_025350525.1 Deltaproteobacteria bacterium | reverse complement strand
CGTCTTCCAGACCACGTCGAACTGCCCGTTGGCCTGCACCTCGCCGATCATCACCGGCTTCCAGAGGTGGTGGTTGGTCTCGTCCATCTTCAGCGTGAAGCCCGAAGGCGCGGCGAAGGTCTGGCCGCTCATCGCCTTGCGCACCTCGTCCACCTTGACGCTGCCGGCCTTCTTCACCGCCTGCGCCCACATGTGAATGCCGACATATTCGGCCTCCATCGGGTCATTGGTGACGCGCGCGTCGCCGCCCGGCAGGCCGGTCTTCTTCACATAGGCCTTCCATTTCTTCACGAAGGCGGTGTTCTCCTTGTTCTTCACCGACATGAAATAGTTCCAGGCGGCGAGGTGGCCGACCAGCGGCTTGGTGTCGATGCCGCGCAGCTCCTCCTCGCCCACCGAGAAAGCCACCACCGGGATGTCGGTGGCCTTCAAGCCCTGGTTACCTAATTCCTTATAGAAAGGAACATTGGAATCTCCATTGATGGTAGAGACCACCGCGGTATGTCCCCCGGCTCCGAAGGCTTTGATCTGCGCCACGATGGTCTGGTAATCGTTGTGGCCGAAGGGGGTATAGGTCTCCTGGATATCCGTCTCCGGGATTCCCTTTGATTTGAGGAAAGCGCGCAGGATCTTGTTGGTGGTGCGCGGATAGACGTAATCGGTGCCGAGGAGGAAGAAGCGGGTGGCGCCGCCGCCTTCCTTCGACATGAGGTATTCCAGGGCCGGAATCGCCTGCTGGTTGGGGGCGGCGCCGGTATAGAAGACGTTCTGCGAGAGCTCCTCGCCCTCGTATTGCACCGGATAGAAGAGCAGGCCGTTCAATTCCTCGAAGACGGGCAGCACCGACTTGCGCGAGACCGAGGTCCAGCAGCCGAAGACCGCGGCCACCTTGTCCTGGGTGAGGAGCTGCCGCGCCTTCTCGGCGAAGAGCGGCCAATTGGAGGCGGGGTCCACCACCACCGGCTCGAGCTTCTTCCCCAGGAGGCCGCCCTTGGCGTTGATCTCGGCGATGGTCATCAGGGCCACGTCCTTGAGCGAGGTCTCGCTGATGGCCATGGTTCCCGAGAGCGAGTGGAGGATGCCGACCTTGATCGTCTCTTCGGCGCGGGCAGCCTGCGCGAGCAGCACCAGCGCGGCGATGGACACCGCCGCGAGCCTGAATCTCTTCATCATGGGGGGTTCTCCTCACCGAACGGTCGGTCGTTCAATGCTGTGCAAACGCGGCACCACCGGCGCGGCAGCCCGGTTACCCTCCCGGGGCAGCCGGATCGCGCCCACGGACCGGAGCGACACAATTGTCGGCACCTCTCTGCAGAGCGCCACAAATGTCGGAACGCAGGAGGGCGACCGTGCAGCCGGAATCAAAACGCTCCGCGCAGCATTCGCCGTCGCCGCAGGCGGCGAGACAACATTTTTGTCACGCGCCAGCCGCACTCCTACCAACTTGTCGCGAATGCCGGCGGCTCCCGGCGGCGGGCAGAGCGGGACCTTGGTCGCGAAGTCCCTCGAACTGCGGCGACTTGGGTCGTCGCCGGGCCGGTCCCTCTAACCGAAGACGCCGGCGGTGAGGCCGCCGTCGATGGAGAGGGTCTGCCCGGTGAGGTAGCGTGCGGGCTCGCCGCAGAGGAAGGCGACCAGCGGCGCGAACTCCGCCGGGGTTGCGGCCCGGCCCATCGGCACGTTGGCCACCGCGGCGGCCATCTTCTCCGGCGTGCCGTACAGCTTGCGGAAACGGTCGGTGAGGACGAACCCGGTGGCGATGGTGTTGACGGTGATCCCCTCCGCCGCCACCTCGCTGGCCAGGGACTTGAGCGCCGCCGCCACCGCGCCGCGAAAGGCGTTCGAGAGCACCAGCGCCGGGATCGGCTGCTTCACCGTCACCGACTCGAGGGCGACGATGCGCCCCCACTTGCGCGCCCGCATCCCCGGCAGCGCCGCCGAGACCAGGCGCAGCGCGCTCTGCAGCGTCAGCGCGTAGGCGTCGTCCCAGTCGGCGGGCGCCATCTGCGAGAAGGTCCCGGGCCGGGGGCCGCCGCCGTTGACGACCAGGATCTCGATCGGTCCGCACTGCGCCTCCACCTCCGCGCAGAGCCGCGCAATCGACTCCGCGCTCGACTGATCGAAGCTGAAGGCCTGCGCGCCTGAGGCTCCGGCTGCCTGCGCCTGGGCCGCGACCTCGTCGAGCCGATCGCGCCGGCGCGCGGCCACCGCGAGGCGCGCTCCCTCCGCGGCGAGCGCCAGCGCCACCGCCTCGCCCAATCCCGCGCTGGCGCCGGTCACCAGCGCCACCTTGCCGCGGATGCCCAGGTCCATGACTACTTGCCGCGCAAGTACTGGTCGGTGCCGTCCAGCCAGTCCTGCCGCGGCGGATCGAAGATGTCCACGTCGAGCGTGTCCTCGAGCGCCTCGGCGGTGTGCGGCAGGTTGGGCGGGATGGTCAGCACCTCGCCCGCCCGCACCGTGACCTCCTGCGCGCCCTCGGCCCCGAGGTGGAAGCGCAGTGAGCCCGAGAGCACGTAGGTGATCTGTTCGTTCTCGTGCGCGTGGCGCGGCACCACGCAGCCCTTCTTCAGATAGATGTGCGCGATCATCATGCGGTCGCCGGTAATCATCCGGCGATCGATCTGCGGGTTCAGCGCTTCCTTCGGCATCGACTCCCAGCGGTGCAGCCGGGCCTTGCGCTCGACGTCCATGGCGGCTCCTCAGTTGCCGGTCTTCAGCACCACCCGAAAGCGGGCCTTGCCGCTCATCATACGCTGGTAGGCCTCCTCGGCCTTTTCCAGGGGATAAACCTCATTCATCGAGCGCACGCCTTCGAGGGCACTGAACTTCAGCGTGTCCTGCGAGTCGCTGGCGGTGCCCGAGTACCAGCCCTGCACTGCCTGCCGGAAGGTGAGGAGCTGCAAGGACGGCACCGTCAGCGCCGGCACCGCGCCGATGATCATGAAGCGCCCGTGAACCCCCAGCCCGCCCATGACCGCGCTCATCGCCTCGGCGTTGGTGACGGTGGCGAGCACCACGCGCGCTCCGCCCAGCTTCTGCAGCTCCGCCGCGGGATCCTGCGACTGGCTGTCGAGGTAGCGCCACGCGCCCAGCTGCTTCGCCAGCGGCTCCTTGTCCTTGCCGCGGGCGATGGCCACCACCCGGTAGCCGGCCTTGGCCGCGAACTGCACGCCGAGGTGCCCCAAGCCGCCAAGGCCGAGGATGGCGACCAGGTCTCCCGGCCGCGCGCCGCTGTTGCGCAGGCAATTGAAGGTGGTCACGCCGGCGCACATGAGCGGGGCGGCCTCTTCGGGCGTCAAGGCATCGGGAATCAATGCCAGCGCCTCGGAGCGGGCGATCATGAAATCGGCATATCCGCCGTCGGAGGTGATGCCGGTGATATGGGTGGCCGTCTGGCAGGCGAAGGTATCGCCGCGCCGGCAGTTGCCGCAGTATCCGCAGTTGCCGCCGTGCCACCCGGCGCCGACCCGCTCGCCCACCTTCCAGGCGACCACGCCCGGGCCCACCGCATCGACCACGCCCACCACCTCGTGCCCGGGAACGCGCGGATAGGGAACGGGCATGATCCCTTCCTTGGGGATGGAGTCGCTGTGGCAGACGCCGCATGCCTGGACCTTGACGCGGACGTTGCCGGGCCCCGGCTCGGGGATGTCGCGCTCCACGATCTCGAAAGGCCCGTGGGCCCGGCTCACCTGCACCGCACGCATCTTTGCCATGAAGCCTCCGCGCTGGTTCCCCGATGAGACGAAGGATCGGCGCATGGGATTCGCGGTGAATCAGTAGAGGTAGCGGAGCATGGCGGCGAAGGAGAAGAGCGTGCCGCCGTAGGTGGAGCTGCCGGTCGGGTCGGCGAGCTGCGCCTTCTTCGCCGTGCGCTGGTTGGCGATGATCAGCTGGCTGCCCAGGTCGAAGGAGACCGGCTCGCTGAAGACCTCGAGCGGATCGGTGAAGCGCAAGGTCGCCCCCAGAGAGAAGCTCTCGCTGGAGTTGTCGAGGTAATTGGTGGGGCCGGACTGGTCGGGCGTCACCGCCGGCCGGATCGAGGCGCCGGCCCGCAGCGCCAGCCAGTCGGACAGCTGGTACTCGGCGGCCAGGTGCGGGATGAGGATGTTGGCGAAGCCCATCCTGGCGTCGGTGGAGTCGACCTTGAGCAGCGCGTCGAGGCCCAGCGCCGTGAGGATGGGCCCGCTCGGCGTCACCGTCACGTGTACCTGGTCGTTGGGCGCGCGGCTCCAGAGGTAGTAGTCGGCCTGCACCGCCAGGAGCAGGCGCGGGCTGAACTTGATCGAGACCGCGCCCGAGAAGACGTGCGGCCAGTACTGCGCCAGGCCGGAGACGTCGAGCTTGAGCGCGCCCACGTCGCCGAGATCGATGGTGGTGGGCTGCTCGTAATAGAGCTGCGCTTCCTTGCGCCAGGAGAGGCCGATCTTCACCATCTCGCCGGGCTCGATGAGGATGCCCGCCGTCGGCGTCGGCGCCGTGTTCAGGTCCACGGTGATGTCGCGCGAGATGAACTGGCGCGAGGCGACGTCGAGCTTGAAGTTGACCTTGCCCAGCTGCTCGGCGGTGATCTGCACGCCCGCGCCCACCGAGAGGCCGTCGATGATCTTGATGCCGAGCGCGGCGTTGAGCGCGAAGCGCTGCGCCTTCGACTGGTACATGTAGAACTGCGGGCGCGACTGATCGACGGTCTGCACGCGGATGAGCGAGCCCACCGGGTGCCCGCCGCCGATGGCCAGCACCACCCGGTCCTTGAGCAGCTTGCCGCCCAGCGGGAAGATCAGTCCCAATTCGAAGCGCGGCGTGTTCTCCGCCTGCGAGGTGGCGATGGTGCTGCCGCCGCTCGAGCGATCGACGTACAGGCGCGTGAGCGTGTCGGCGAAGCCCAGGCCGAACTCGGTCTTGCCGTGCCCGAGCAGCGCGCTGGGGTTGTAGAAGCTCGCGCCCAGGTCGTCGCCGATGGCGGTCATGGCGCCGCCCATGCCCAGCGCGCGGGGCGTGAACCCGTACAGCTCGAACGGGTTGGCGAAGGCTGCGGGCGCGGCGCACACCAGCAGCGCGGCGAGGAATCGCGAAAGGGTTTTCATCGGTCTTGGCTCGATCGGTATCGGCTCAGTGCGCGGCGGCCGGAGGACTGCAGGTGTAGAGGAGGTCGTGGAGCAGGCCGATGAACTCGCCCAGCACCTGCTTCTCGACGAGGACGCCCACCGCCGGCAACAGCTTCTGGCCCTCCGCGGGAGTGAGCGCGGTGGCGGCCAGCGAGGCGACGGCGTCGCGGGCCTCGTGCGGGTCGTTGGGATCCGGGCTGCCCTCGATGCCCTGGACGATGAGTTGCAGGGTGCGGCCGGTCTGTCCGGTCTGGTCGAGCGCGGTCAGACTCTTGAGCGCGCCCACCAGCGTGGCGAGGTCGACGCCGCCCTGCGCTTCGCTGCGAGAGAGGATGTCGTAGAGGGCGCCGACCAGGTCGTCCTGCTTGGCCGGACAGTTGGCGGGATCGGCGCAGCGGACCTGCGGGCTGGCCGCGCAGCGCAACATCCCCTGCAGGGGAACCCAGATTCCAGAGGGCGGGGAGAGCAGCTCGCACAGCCCGCCGCGCGAGGCGGCAGAAGCGGCCGGGCACTGACCGGTGGACGGATCGACGCCCAGCACGTTCTTGACCTCGGTCTGGAACGCGGCCGAGTAGTTGCTCGAGCCGTAGACCAGCGACTTGAGCAGGTCGTTGATGGGCTTGAGGGCGGTGGCGGCGTCGCTTTTCGGATTGGCCAGCCCGAGCCCGAGCGAATGCACGAGGATAATGATGCCGTCGCGGCCGCTGCTGCTGGTGCCGCTGCCGGCCAGGTCTGCGAGGAGCTGTTTGGTCTGCGGGTCGGCCAGCAGCACCTGGATGGCGCCCAGCTGCGCGGTGGCCGCCGCCGGGGTCAGATAGCCCAGCGCGTGGTCGAGCAGCGTCCAGAACGAGGCCGGATCGCACGACGACGTCTGGGCGACGACCAGGCGGCCGACGGGCGCGAGCAGGTCGTAGTGCCGCGTGCCGTCGGTCTTGCCCTGCAGGTAGTCGAGCAGCGAGAGAAGCACCTTGCGGACGTTGGCGTTGTTGACCAGGTTGGCGCTGCCGTTCGACTGCAAGAGGACGTCGAGCATGCGCCGCAGCTCGCAGATGCGGCTGCGCTTCTCGGGCGCGAGGTCCTTGGCCTGCGCGGCGTTCAGGCACCCGGGGGCGGGGAGGCCGACGGCTTCGACCGGATCCTTTGAGATGGCCACCATCGCGCGCAGCGTGACCCCGAGCACGTCTGTGAGAGCGCTGTGCGAAGTCTGGCAGGGGCAGAGGCCGCTCGCGCAGTGGCCGACGGCGCACTGGTCGTCTCTGTTGCAGCTCCGGTCGGCGGGCTGGCCGCGGGAGTCCACGTCGAGGCAGACCGGCTTTCCCAGGTCGGCGAGGGCGTCGTGCAGGCCCTGCAGGCTCGGGTCGCTGTGGTCGATCAGGGAGAAGAAGACCGGCATCACCTCGCGCGGCTGGCAGGCGGAGAGCGCCGGGACCACGGGCACGGGCGCGTCGATGCCCCCGCCGCCGCAGAGGATGCTGGCCAGCGGGTTTTTGCCCTGCCGCATGTTCTTGCAGTCCTGCGTCGAGCAGCCCGCGGAGGCGATGAGGGCGCCGAGGCTGAGCGCGGCGGCGACTGGACGGAGGTGGGGGCGCATGCTTAAGGGCACTCTACCGAAGGGCCCGAGGCGGCCGGAATCGGACAGGTGGCGTGCGCCGTGTTATTTGCCGCGGCCCATGACGGAGACGGGAAAGCTGGGCGCGGGCAGCGCCATCGCCGCGTACGTGGCGCTGCTCATCGGCATGCTGGCCATCGGAGCGCCAGCGCAGCAGCACGGCATCGTGGCCGGGCTCTGGATCACCGAGGCGCTGGCCATCGCGCTGCCGGCGGTCTTCGCGCTCTGGGTGGCGGGCACGCGCTTCGGCCCTTTCGTCGGCCTGCGCAGGCTCTCGCTCAAGCACGCGCTGGGGGCCCTGGTCGTCGCGGCGGCGAACCAGCCCATCGTCTCGTTCCTCACCTGGGCGGAGCGCGAGCTGTTGCCGGCGGGCATCGTCGCCGACTTCGACGCCAAGCAGCGGATGCTCGACACCGTCTTCGCGGCCCACGCCTGGCCGATGGCCATCACCGTCGTGATCGCGGCGCCGCTGGGCGAGGAGCTTTTCTTCCGCGGCTTCGCGCTGCCGGCGCTGCGCCGGAGCTGGGGCGTGGTGGCGGCGGTGCTGGTGAGCGGCGCGCTCTTTTCGCTCCTGCACATGGACCCGGTGGGCTTTCTCGGACTGATGGAGATCGGCGTCCTGCTGGCGGCGCTGCGCTGGTGGAGCGGGTCGATCTGGGCCGCGGTGCTGGGCCACGCGGTCAACAACGGCATCGCCGGCGCCGCCTTCATGCTGGGCTACGAAGATCCGGATTTGCCGCCGCCCGCCTGGGTGCTGGTGCTTGGCGCGGCGCTGCTCGCCGTCGGCATCGTGCTGCTGGTGCGGGTGCTGCGCGCCCCTTCTCCTGCCGCACCGGTGGAGGAATCGCGCCGGCCGCGCTGGCCCGCGGCCATCGTCCTGGGCGTGGTCTGGCTTTCGGCAGTGGCGGTGGGCTTCAGCGCGCTGCGCCGCTAGGCTACAGCTTGCGCAGCTTGTCGACGCGGAGCTGCGGGCCGGACATCGAGATCCCGAAGCCTTCGTCGACGCTGCCCTCAACCTCGACGCGCTGGCCCTTTGCCGCGCGCAGCTCGGACCGCGCTCCCAGGAGCGTGTAGCGCTTGCCATCGTCGGCGGCCAGTTGCCAGACACCGCCCTCGAGGTCGCGATACTCCACCGTGCCGGCGATCTTCATCGCAGCTTCTCCCGCGCGAGCAGCCCGCGCCCGCAGGCCCACGCCGCCACCGCGCCCGCGAGGAGCCAGAAGGGCAAAAGCGCCGCGGGCATCCACGGCAGCGCCACCGTGCGCCAGATGGCGGCGTGCAGAAGCAGGCCGGCCCAGCCGAAGGCGAGCCCCGCCACCAGCGCGCCGTAGGCATGTTGCAGCGGTCTTGCGGCCATCCGCGCAGGCAGCGCCAAGAGGAGCGGCACGAGGGCGCTCCAGCCGAGATAGCCCGCCGCCGTCGCCAGCGCGCTGGTGCCGGGCAGTCCGAAGAAGCGCGCACCCATGGCCGCGGGCGGCAGCGCCAGCAAGGAGAGCGCGTGCAGCCGCGCCGCCCCGAGCGGCGCCAGCATCGTCAAGGCTCCCGCGCCGAGGCCCAGCCCGGCCCAGAAGAGCGCGCGCGGCTGCTCATTCGACTTGAGCTGGCCGATGGACCGGGCGTGCTTGAGGGCGAATAGCGCGCCGACCGCGGCGAAGGCCAATCGCCAGAGCGCCCACCAGACCGTCTCGGTGCGCACGGCCGCGGCGGCGTCGAGCAAGCCCGCGCCATATTTTTCGGTGGAGGCCTCCACCTCGGCGCCGCTGCCGTAGGTGCCGGGCTTGCGCGCGGTGCTGGTGAGGAGCCGTTCGACCGCGCCTGGCGCCGAGACCCCGAGCGACATTACCAGCGCCGCCGCTCCGGCGACGTGCGGCGTCGCGCACGAGGTGCCGCCGCACGTCGTGATCGCCACGGACGCCGGATCGCCCGGCGTGACGAACACGTTCGT
>JANXXR010000033.1 GCA_025350525.1 Deltaproteobacteria bacterium | reverse complement strand
CCGGCGGCTTCGAGGTTGAAGACATAAGGGTCGTAGCCCTTCTGCAAGCGCACCAGGCCCGCGAAGAACCCGCCGCCGATGCCGATGTCGGTGCTGCCGCCGACCAGCGGGACCAGGTTCAGCTCGTTGTGCGGCTCGGCCCTGGCCGCGCCGTCGGCGCTGGTCTGGTCGCTGGAGTTCAGCGGGTCGGTGGCCCGCGCCGCGCCCGCCGCGAGGAGGGCCAGTCCGCAGGCGACACCTGACAGCACGGCCGGGCGGAGGTGCGGCCTGCCGGACGAATCAACGCCCACCGTCACCCGAAGGTTCCGGCTTTTCGGGGGCGTTGAAGTTCGAGGTCGAACGCAGCTCGACCACCGTCTTCCACGCCCGCTTGCGGTCGATGTTGCAGTCCAGCACGGCGTTCCGGTAGTGCACGGCTTCCAGCGCAAAGACAATCACCGCGACCACCAAGCCCACCTCGAACACCATTCGCTTCATCGACGCTCCTGCGCCTTCGGGGA
Organism: Deltaproteobacteria bacterium; assembly: GCA_025350525.1. Lineage (GTDB taxonomy): Bacteria > Myxococcota > Myxococcia > Myxococcales > 40CM-4-68-19 > 40CM-4-68-19. The sequence goes on along the minus strand of JANXXR010000033.1, from coordinate 5,379 downwards.
CGGCCAGCGGCCGGCGCTGCAAAGGTATGACTTGAAGTCGCGATGCTTCGCCAACAATCCTGCGTCAAACTGTCTTGTTTGGGAAGCCGGCCGCGCACCTGCTGCACCGCGCGCAAGCCCTGCGTTTTGGAAGATCCCGCGCTGCGCTTTCGACAGCGCCGTGGCATGGCCGCTGCACGCGTCCCATCGTGAAAGGAGCACTCAAAATGAAATCGAGGATGGAAAGCACCATGAAGGCCCTGGTCTACAAAGGTCCCGGCAAGAAGCCCTGGGAGCGGGTCCCGAGCCCGAAGATCCAGCACCCCACCGACGTCATCGTGCGCGTCGAGACCACCACCATCTGCGGCACCGACCTGCACATCCTCAAGGGCGACGTCGCGGCGGTGCAGAAGGGGCGCATCCTCGGCCACGAAGGCGTCGGCGTCGTCATCGAGGTGGGCAGCGCGGTGGCCGCCCTCGCGGTCGGCGACAAGGTGATCATCTCCTGCATCAAGTCGTGCGGCCGCTGCAGCTTCTGCAAGCAAGGCCTCTTCGGCCACTGTCTCGGCGACGAAGGCGCGTCCGGAATCGGCTGGGTCTTCGGCCACCTCATCGACGGCACCCAGGCCGAGTACGTCCGCGTCCCCTACGCCGACAACTCGCTCTACAAGCTGCCGGCGACGGTCACCAACCAGCAGGGCGTGCTCCTCAGCGACATCCTGCCCACCGGCTTCGAGATCGGCGTGCAGTACGGCCAGACCAAGCCGGGCGACGTGGTCGCCGTCATCGGCGCCGGTCCGGTCGGCCTGGCCGTGGTCATGACCGCCGGGCTCCATGGAGCCTCGAAGATCATCTCCATCGACCTGGATCCGCACCGGCTGGAAGAGGCGCGGAAGTTCGGCGCCACCGACACGGTGCGCTCCGGCGAAGCCGGCTGGAAGGCCAAGGTGATGGCGCTGACCGACGGCTGGGGCGTGGACGTGGCCGTCGAGGCGGTGGGACTGCCCGCGACCTTCGAGATGGCGATGCAGATCGTGCGCCCCGGCGGCCACGTGGCCAACGTCGGCGTGCACGGCAAGCCGGTCGAGCTGCCCCTGCAGGATCTCTGGATCCGCAACATCACCATCAGCATGGGACTCGTGAACGCCAACACCACCCCGATGCTCCTCAAGCTGGTGGCCGAAGGGAAGCTCCAGGTCGACAAGTTCGTCAGCCACCACTTCAAGATGGACGAGATGCTGGCGGCCTACGACACCTTTGCGCGCGCCGCTGAAACCCGTGCGCTCAAGGTCATCATCGATCGCTGACGCGCGTTGCCGCTGCCCGCAGATTCTGCGCCCGGGTTCTCCGCGGTGCAGAATCTGCGCTTCGACGCGGGCCTGTCTCACTCTGTGAAGGCCCCGGCACAGTTCCTGCTCGCCCTGGCAACGTGCCACGAAGCTGGCCGCTGGAACCCCACCCGGGAACGAGGCCTGATGACCGCAGACATGCAGTCGGCGACGCGCATCCTCATCGTCGACGATCGCGAAGCCAACCTGCTCGCGCTCGAGGGCATTCTCGAGTCGCTGGGAGTGCCGCTGGTGCGGGCGCTCTCGGGGAGGGAGGCGCTCGGCCACCTGCTGCAGGGCGACTTCGCGCTCATCCTCCTCGACGTGCAGATGCCCGGCCTGAGCGGCCTCGAGACGGTGGAGCTGATCAAGCGGCGCGAGCGTTCGCGCGACATCCCCATCATCCTCATCACCGCCATTTCCCGCGAGCTGGCCTTTGTCTTCCAGGGCTATGCCTACGGCGCGGTCGATTACCTGCTCAAGCCGGTGGACCCCGAGATCCTGCGCGCCAAGGTCAAGGTCTTCGTCGACCTGCACCGGCGCGGCGAGCTCATTCGCCTGCAGTCGAAGATGCTGGGCGAGACCGAGGCGCGCGACGCCTTCCTGGGCGTGATCGCGCACGAGATGCGCACGCCTTTGACCTCGGCCAAGACGCAGGCCCAGCTTGCGCTGCGGCAGTTTCCGGCGGGCGACGACAGCGGGGCCAAGCGCGCCCTGCTGGTGATCTCCCGGCAGATCGATCGGCTGGTCAAGCTGGTCGGAGACGTGCTGGACATCAGCGTGCTCAAGGACGCGCGCTTTGCCATCGAGCCGCACGAGTTCGACCTGGCCACGCTGCTCCCCGAGTATGTCGATCGGCTGGGGCCGCTCTCCAGCGGACTCACCTTTGCCATCGAGGCGCCGGCGCAGTTGACCGTCACCGCCGATCGCGACCGCCTCGATCAGGTGATCACCAACCTTCTCTCCAATGCCATCCGCTATTCGCCCGCGGGAGGAAAGATCGTCCTCTCGGCCCGGAGCGAGGGCACAGACCTGCACCTGAGCGTGAGCGACGAGGGCCTGGGCGTCGTCAAGGGAAAGCAGGAGCTGGTCTTCGAGCGCTTCGGCCGCGCCCACGGCGCCTCGTACGGCGGCCTCGGGCTGGGCCTGTCCATCGCCAAGGGCATCGTGGAGCAGCACCACGGGCGGATCTGGATCGAATCGGATCCCCCCCACCGGCGCGGCAGTACCTTCCACGTCCTTCTGCCGCAGCCGATCGCGGTGGTGCCAGTGGCCCTGCTCTCCGCCTGAGTTGGCCCGACAGAACTCCTAGGGTCCGCTGCGGGGAAAGAGCGCCGTCGCCAGCGGAGTCGAGAGGCTGGAGAGCGCCGCGGCGCGGACGCCCGCATCGGAGACCGCGTAGAGAAAGTTTGCGCCGCCCGCATCGGTGGCCAGCACGCTGCGCCGCACCCACGGCCGGTACTGCCAGGTGAAGTTGCCGCTGCCCTCCTTCACGTAAACATCGCCCATGCCCAGCGCGCCCATGGGCTTGATGCTCCCCGCCGGATCCACCGAGAAGACCCGCACGTCGCTGACGAAGTCCCTCCACCAGTCGCGCCCGGGCGCGGGCGGCAGCCAGTCCGAGAATGGAATCGCCAGGAGCCCCGGCTTTCCCGCGTCGGGCCGGTACCAGTTGAAGGCGTGGTGATCCCACATCGCCTCGCTGTACGCCCAGGCCGTCCCCACCAGCGTCTGCGCGGTGCGCGCCGGGTGCGCCAGATCGCCGACGTCGAAGATCGAGAGCGTCACCGCGCGGTGGCTCCAGTCGGCGTGACCGCTTCCGTCGAGGGGCAGGTCTTCGCCGATGGCGAGGAGATGGGTCGCGTCGATGGGCTGGAGATAGGTGGAGAAGCCGGGCAGCGTCAGCTCGGCCACCTTCTTCGGATGGAGCGGGTCCGAGAGGTCGAGCGTCACCAGCGGATCGACGTTGCGGAAGGTGACCGCGAATCCCTTGTCGCCCACGAAGCGCATCGCCGTCAGCCGCTCGCCGTCCACCAGCGAGGGGATCTCGCCCACCAGCGTCAGCGCGCCGGAGGCGGCGGGGGCGAGCACGCTCAGCCGGCTGCCGGCGACAAAGTGGAAGAGGTGCGGGGTCGCCGCGTCCTCCTGGTACTGGATGGTGCTGGTGGCGATGCGCAGGTAGCCGTCCTTCTCGTCGAGGGCGAAGGAGTCGGCGGCATGTCCCTCGACGCCGCCCGAGCCGAGATAGGCGGCCCGCAAAGGGTCGGACAGGTCGAAGGCGTGCACATAGGTGTAGTCGCGCTGCCCCGAGAGCGCCCACCACCACCAGTGCTCGCTGGCGAGGTAGAGGCGCTTCTCGTTGGCGTAGATCACGCCCGCCTCGCCGACGATGCTGGCGCGCGAGACGCCGGCGTCGAGATGGGCGAGGTCCAGCGTGGCGATGGTGACGAGCCCCAGCCGCTCCGGCGCGTTGGAGACGAAGAAGTCGCCGCACTGGTAGCCGACTTCGACGGTCGCGCCACCCTGGAGCTTGCGCTGCCCGGTGGGAAACCACTTCTCGATAGGCGTTGCCCGGATGATGGCTTCGTTGGAATCCTCGAGGGCTACGATCGCCGCGACCAGCCGCGACTTGTCCTGGTAGAGCGACGGGTCGTAATCGGGCCACCACTTGACCGCCTCGGGCCAGCGGACGCCGTCCGAGAGCACCAGCCGCACCGAGCTGCCCACGCGGCGCGAGCCGGTGGCGTAGCCCGGCAGGTAGACCTCGGACTTCACCGCCGGCGACGCCAGCACGCTGACGTCCACCACGGTGATCTTGGTGGTGCTCCAGCCCCAGAAGCAGCCGCCGCCGCCCATCAGGCACGCCGGGCGCGCCATCGCGCCCATGCCGCCGCCCGTCGGGATGGTCCAGATGCTGGAGAAGATCACCAGCTGGTCTTTGTCGAGGAACATCGAGCTGGGCCAGCCTTCGAGGTCGAGCTTGCCGGCCAGCGCCAGATCCTGCGGCGGCCAGCTCTTCGCGGCGTAGAGCGTCTGGCCCGAGAGCGCGAAGATGCGGGTGCCGTCGTTCTTGACGAAGTCCGACTCGTCCACGCCGGCCACCTGTGTGTTGGTGGTGCTGTAGCTGGCCGGCGCGCCCGCGGCCGCCGGGGCCGCTCCGGCGCCTGCAGCAGCGGGGGCGCCCCAGTACACCAGGGTCCAGTCCTTCGCCTGATCGAGCTGCGACCGCATCTGGCGCACGGCGGTGTCCTGCACTACCCGGGTCAGGTCCTGACAGCTGGCGGCCTTCTGCAGGGCCACGCTGGACTGGATGGCGGCGGGCTTTTCGGGCCGGCCTTTTCCACAGGCGGCGAGGACGATGGCGACGACGACGATGGCGGCGAGGACGAAGGTGCGCATGCCGGCTCCTGACAGGAAGAAGTGCTCCCAAGGACCGCGAGTCCCGGCTTCGGGCAAAGTGAAGCGCGGTTTGCCACTTTGGGGCCCTTCGCGGTCCTTGTGGTGCGCCCTGGTGGTGCTCCATGGTTGGTGCTCCATGGTGGTGCGAGGGAGTCTTCCCATGCGGCGGTGGTGCGCGTGCGCGCTCTTGGCGATGGCCTGCGATCCGCAGGCGGACGCGTCCTATCCGGGCGAGCCGCTCATCACGCTGCGCGGCCAGGTGAAGAGCAGCGGCACGCTGCCGGCGCTGGAGGCGGCCATGCTCTGGCAACGCGGCGATCCGCCCTCGACCGGCGACCAGGATCTGGCCACGCGCGCGCCGGTGCAGACCGGCTTTCCGGCCACGTTTGTTGCGCACCTCTACCATCCGCCGCCCGCTGCGGCCCGGCGGACGCTGGCCCCGGGCGAGATCGTCTATGCGCGGGCCAGCGCCGCGGCGGTGCCGCAGGGGATCGCGGCGGAGCAACTGGGCAGCGCGCCGGCGTCCAATGCGGGCGCGCCTCCGGGCTACGGCATCGACCCCAACCACTGGGTCGTCTATCTCGACGCCGACGTCCCGGCCGCGTCGCTGACTGCCTGGTGGCTGGGCGCTGCGCTCGGCAAGGGCTTCCACCTCATGCGCGTCGCCGCGGTG
>JANXXR010000154.1 GCA_025350525.1 Deltaproteobacteria bacterium | reverse complement strand
TACGCCATCGGCGTCGCCGAGCCGGTCAGCGTGATGGTCGAGACCTTCGGGACCAACTCCATTCCGGAGGAGCAGATCGAGAAGGCGGTGCGGGCCACGTTCTCGCTCAAGCCCGCCAGCATCATCGAGAGCCTCGACCTCTTGCGTCCCATCTACGAGAGGACGGCGGCGTACGGGCACTTTGGCCGGAGCGAGCCGGAGTTCACCTGGGAGCGGACCGACCGCGCCGGGCAGCTTCGCGCCGCGGCGGGGCTCAACGGCGCGGCGTAGCTCCGGGCGGGCCGGCTCATCGAGGCGCGGACGCCTCGGGTCTTTCTTTCTCAGAGGTCGGCGAGGCGCAGGCCCATCGACGCGGCCAGTGCGAAGACGAGCGTTCCGCCCTGCGGACCCCGATTCACATCGCTCGAGAAGTAGATGCGTGGTTGGCGTCAAGACCAACGTTGTCACCAGCGTGGAAATGACCGATCAGAACGGCAACGACTGCCCGCAGTTCGTCCCGCTGGTCGCATCGACCGCGCAGCGTTTCCAGATGGCGGAAGTCTCAGCCGACAAGGCGTATCTGTCCAAGGCGAATCTCGCGCTTGTCGAGAGCCGGGGCGCGGTCCCCTTCATCCCCTTCAAGTCCCTGACAGTCGGGCGGCGCGACCCGTCGGGGTGGGTTGTTTATCTCACGCGCGACTTCTGCATCCCACTCGACGAGCTAGGACGAGTCGCAGCGAGACCTCCCGCATCGAAACGGACGGATCTGCTGGTTGTCATGGCGCGCGCTTGCGGACGTTCAGCCTGACCCTACTGAAGAAGCGCTTTTCGCGGACGTTCGGTCGCTGCTGATACGTTTGGATCTTCTGCCGTTTAGGCGCGCACCGGTCAGCGCCACCAACCCGGTGTCGTGGGGATTCAGTCGCGAGATGTGGAAGCGCCAACGATGCTCGTCGCTTCCGTCGTCCGGCTGGCGCTTCGACACCGCGCGATGGTGTTTCAAAGCGCTAAGTGCGCACGTAACTAATTGGGGGTTTCGTCGATGACCGTAACGGAAGAAGGCCGAAACATCACCTCGCTGCTTGACGGGAACCAGACGGCAGCCGGGTCAGCGAGCGTGGACATGGGCCACCTCCCGCGAGCAGGAACGAGTGGGCACCGCGAGCGCGCACAGCGCGGCGATGGCGAGGATGAAGAGCCAGTTTCCGGCGTATCGGACCATCAGGACTACCTCCTGAGGGTACGTACCGGGAACGCGCGAAAAGTGTCGGCGGGCCGAGACAAACGTCCAGCCCGGGGCCACCGCAAGGACGTTCCGAGCGTCCCAGCGTCCCACCGATTTCGCGCGAGCGTCCCAGCAATTTTCCCTCTGACGGAGGACGCTCAAGGACGCTCGGGACGCTGAAGTCCGTATGAAACGTCGGAACGCTCTCATGGAAAACAAACCGGAAATCGACCTCGCGAGCGTCCCAGCGTCCCGCAAGGGCCTCATACTGGAGCCCCAACCTGAAGGTCGTTTTGCTGAGGCGCGCCCAGGATGCCGATCCCCCGCCAGCCGCGGTTGCTGTTGACCTTGCCATCCGTGACTCCAGCAAGCCGGTCGACACGGGCGATGAAGTTTCGCTTCGCCATGGCGGCTTCACGGTTTGCCTCGCACCACTTCTGGAACTCCTCGTAAAGCTCGCCCTTCGCGATGGAGGCGGTGGACACCAGGACGCATCGGTCGCGCAGGAACGCTCCGAGCATGTCTTCCTGCTCTCGGTAGGCCGCGGTGGCGCTGGTGACGGGCTCAGGCGCCCCGAGGCCCTTTCTGCCCTCGCCGGCGCTGCGCCAGTCGAGCAACCCGCGCACCGCCCAGGCAAGGATGCCGGGCGCCTCCTGCGCGCACCGGCGGGACAGGCCCGGGTCGCGCTCTGCCTCGGGAATCGTCACCGAGAAGGGTACCAACAAAATGCGCCGCCACGTGGCCTCGTCGTTCTCGGGCACGCGCGGCTGGTTGTTCGCGGCGAGCCAGAGCTTGTGCGTCGGCAAGAACGTCCAGTTGTCCTCGCGCATGCGGCGCGCGGTGATCGGATCCCGCCCGGTGAGGGACTTGAGCGTCCCGAGGTCGAAGCGGCGACCCTCCTTGATCTCCTGGCAGACCGCCATCCTGACCCCGTGGAGCATGGTCTTGTCGGTGCCAAGGCCGAGCTGGATGCGCTCGTCCTCTTCAAGTCGGACATGGCGGCCTACGTCCGGCTATACACGTTCCTCTCGCAGATCTTCGACTACGGAACCACCGGCATCGAGAAGCGCGCGCTCTTCTACCGGACCATCCTCCCCCTGCTGGAGTTCGGCCGGGAGCGCGAGACCATCGACCTCTCGAAGGTCCGTCTCTCGCACTACGCTCTGCGCGGCCATGGTACCGCTGCGATGCTCCTGAAGGACGGCGAGG
>JANXXR010000610.1 GCA_025350525.1 Deltaproteobacteria bacterium | reverse complement strand
CGGCTGCCGGCGCTGCCACGGCGGTGCGCCAAACCTCGCTGGCCTACGGGACGCAGGAGGGAAACATCGCCTTCCTCGACTTCACCGCCGCCGGCGCGCCTTCGCCCTCGGGCGCCGTCTGGACGCCGCCCGTCGCGCCTTCGCTGCTCGCCTGGCCGGGCGCGAATCTGCTGGTCGGCGATCGCAAGCGCGCGACCGTCGTCTCCCTCGACGCGAGCGGCGCAACCGTCGCGTCGCAGGCGCTTGTGGGTCTCTCCTCGCTGAGCGCCATCGCCGACGGTCCCTTCGCCGGGCTTGCCGTCGCCGCCGCCGGATCGAAGTCGGTCTTGCTCCTCGCCGACGGCACGTTCCTGCGCGCCGACGCCGTCGCCTCGGGGCTGGGCTCGTTCGGCGTCGATCCCGCCTGCGGTCACCTGCTCGTGGCCACCTCCTTCGGTCCGCTCCTGCTCATCCCGCCCATCCTCGACTTCCTTCCGCTCTCGGTGGGCTTCAAGCTCGACGGCGTGGAGAGCGGGCCCGGCGGCGTGGTCGCCTGGATCGGCCAGGACCTCTACGCCTACGACCCCGGCGCGAGCTGCTCGACCTTCGCGCCCACGCTGCGCAAGGTCGCCACCAGCCCCGAAAAGATCCTCTTCGCCGCGCTCAGCGAGAACCACCGCTGGGTGGCGGCGACCGACGGCCGCGTGCTGGAGCTGTTGCCCCGCTCCGACCTCACCGCGCCGGGCAGCCCGCAGCGGCTGGACTTCGGCGCCCCCGTCGCGCGGCTGCCGCTCGCCTACGCCCGGGGGAACCTGCTCGCGGCTTCGGCGGCGGCCGGCGGAGGATACGTGGTGACGGCCTTTGCTCCTGGCACGCTGACGCCCACCAGCACGCTGACGCTCGCGGGTCCGCCCTCGGCGCTCAACTACTCTTCCTCGCTCGACCTGTGGCTGGTGCTGGCGCAGATCAAGGACGCCGCCGGAAACCTGGTCGCGGTCGAGAGCACCGCCTGGCGTCCGGGCAGCGGCGCCTTGGGCTCCTCGCGCATTCCCGCCGTGCTGACGGCGCCTTCGGCCACCTCGGCGGACGGGAGGCTGCTGGTCGGCATCAGCGCCGATCCGCCCGGCACCAACCCGGGTCTCGACACCTTCCTGCTCCAGCTCGCCACCGATCGCGTGGTGGTGACCGCCGGCCCGCACGTGACGCTGCCGGCCGCCCCGCTGCGCATCCTGCCCTCGCCCGATGGCGCGCGCCTCTACGTCTCGATGCCGGCCGGCGACGCCATCGCCATCGTCGAGTAGCGAGCTCCTCTAGAGCAGTGCCCGCAGCATCTGTTGCAGCCGAAGCCCCAGCGCCTGGATGGCCTGCGCCGTTTCCGTCGAGAGCGCTCCCAGGGTGCAGGCCAGGTCCACCGCCGCGACCACCTCGTGCAACGAGTTGGTGGACTCGGTGAAATACTTCCGCCGCATTCCCTGCCCTCGATTGGGCACCCCTTCCGCCAGCTGCAGAAAACAGCTGATCGAAGCCCGCTGCGCCTGGTCCCTCAGCTCGATAGAGTTGATGAGCGCTTCATTCACCAGCCGCGCGATGTTTCTTGCGGCGACATAAACATCGAGTTTTTGAAACGTGAGAACACAACGCTCCCACCAAATCGATCCTCGCCCATCGATCCCAGCGGAGCCCTGCTTGCCGGGTTCTCCCCCTTGTGTGAGGGTTGTTTCATGGGTAGGGGCGAGGCGACCAGAACAGCTGCTTTTATCCCCCTATCGTCTGCGCCGATCACCTGAAGAATCCGGGTTGGCGGAAGGCGGCCATCGAGAAGGCGACTGAGAAGGGAGCGCAGTGATGGGACTGTTTCTTTCGGTTTCAATCCTGGCGATTTGTGCGGTGTTCAGTGCGTGCGCCTCGACGACCAGCGCCGCGACGATGAGCGCCAGGAGCCGCTATTCCGTCGAGGTAGAGGGAATTGATGAAAACGTAGTTTCCGAGGGTCTGCCAGAAGGCACAAATGTGAATGCAGTCTACAAGGCCATCCTTAGCAACGTGATCTCGGGTTTAGCGAACAAGGGACTCACGAAGAACGAAAGTGCTAGCAGGCTCCGGGTGAAATACAGCATTTCATATTTCGGCCACAAGGTCCGACCACCTGTCTTCAAAACTAAATACATAATTGGGTACAACATACAGCTGCTTGACGAAAGCTCTGGCAACGTCGTGGGGTCCGACACAAATGAGACTGAGGACCATGATCTGCGAGACGTTATAGAGAGTGTTTCGGACGAGATTGTTAGCTTTGCTGCGAAGAACGTCAAATGACACCGGCCGCGTACGGAGAGATAGAGGTTTCTTAACTCGTCAGCAATTCCAGAATCACGCGTACCCTAGCGGCACAAGGAGCATAGCGCCGCGGACGCACAGGCATATGGCTCGTCGGTTGATTCTGCTGCGGACCGACAGGACAGGTTCGGAGAGCTGTCCCCTTCAGGCAAGTTGGGTGCGGGACAGAGGCGCGCGCCGCCGCCCCCCAACGCCTGGTGGCCGGCGCCGTCCGAGACTTATTCCGGCCGTCGATAGAGGTCGCCGGCGAGATACTTGAGGCCGGTGTCGACCGCGATCGTCATCACCGTTGCCGACGGCGGGAGCGAGCCGGCGAGCCGTAGCGCCGCGAGCACGTTCAACCCGGAGCTCGTGCCGGCGAAAATTCCCTCGTCGCGCGCGAGCCAGCGCGCGGCCTCGCGTCCTTCCCGCTCGTCGATCGCCATCACCTCGTCGTAGAGGGCGCGATCGAGCAGCGGTGGCCGCGCGAGTCCCGCCGTTCCCTCGACGCCGTGCGACCCGCCCCGCCCCTCGCTCAGCCAAGGCGAAGACGACGGTTCCACCAGCGTCACTCGCACCCCGGGCTTCACGCGCCGCAGCTCGCGCGCGATGCCCATTGACGATCCAGCGGTCCCCACGATCTGCACGAAGTGCGTCACCTCCGGACAGCTGCGCAGCACCTCCTGCGCGAGCGGTGCATACCCGTCGAGCTGGTGGCGGTTGTTGAACTGGTCGGTCCAGAAGGCGCCCGTCTGCTTCACGATCTCTTCGACGCGGGCGCGCATCTGCGGCACGAGTCCCGGATGCACTCTGCCCTCCGGCGTCTTCAACACTTCGACCTCGGCCCCCAGCGCGCGGGTCATGTCGATCTTCTCGTGCGCCACGGCGTCATTCGTCACGATGGTGAGCGGATGTCCGAGGGCGCTGCAGACCAGCGCGAGGCTCGCCCCGGTGCTGCCGCCCGTCAGCTCGATCACGCGATGCCCCGGCGCGAGCCGCCCTTCGCGGCGAGCGCCCTCGACCATCGCCAGCGCCATCCGGTCTTTCATGCTGCCCGTCGGATTCCCGCCTTCGCACTTGACCAGCACGCGGGCGCCGCCTTCGGGGCGATGCCTGCGCAGTTCGATGAGCGGAGTATTTCCGATGGACGAGATCACGGTCGATTGCCGCATGGGTCACCGAATAGCACGGGCGAAGAATTTCGATGGAGGTAGGCGAAACAACCGCGATCTTGGGCTGGTCACCTCCTCCGCAGCCTGCTACGCCGTGGCGACGCCGCTCTCGAACTGGCGCTCGACCAGCCGGCGGTAGAGCCCGTCCTCGCGTAGGAGCGCGGCGTGCGGCCCGCTCTGCACGATGCGGCCGGCGTCGAGCACCACCACCCGGTGCGCGTCCTTCACCGTCGAGAGCCGGTGGGCGATGATCAGCGTGGTCCGGCCGCGCATCAGCCGCTCCAGCGCCTCCTTGACCAGGTGCTCGCTCTCGGCGTCGAGCGCGCTGGTGGCCTCGTCGAG
>JANXXR010000596.1 GCA_025350525.1 Deltaproteobacteria bacterium | reverse complement strand
ACGCCGCCTTCGTCGTCTGCGCGGATCAGCCGGTAGAACCCGTCCACGGGCCCCACCGCCGCCGCGCCCCAGTCCTTGAAGGAAGGATCCCACGTGTCCAGCACCGGCAAGAGCGCGTCGGGCACCTTGCGGTAGCGCACGTGCCGCTCGAACTGCTCGCGGCGCAGCGGCGTCCGGATCAGGTGGGCGAGCAGGGCGTCGCCCACGTCCAGCCCGCCTTCGTTGCCGCGCAGGTCGAGGACCAGCTCGCGGACGCGGCGCCGCCGCAGCTCGGCGAACGATTGCTGCAAGAACTCCTTCCAGTCCCAGCGGCTCTGGTAGAGCGCCCAGGGCGGCATCGTCAGCCAGGCGGCCGGTCCCTCGAAGGCCAGCGTCCAGGAGGGCCCGTCGCCGCCGCGTCGGGCGGCCAGCGCGGCTTCGACCGGCGCCGAGCGCTGCGCGAAGGTCAGCGCCTCGACGGAGAGGTCCGGCCCGCCGCCGCGGGAGAGCAGGTAGCGCCCCGCCGCCCGCTGCGGAAAGAAGAGCGGGAAGTAGATGTCGAAGGCCTCGAGGTCGGTGTCGCCGTGGATCTCGAGTGCGTTGATCCGCTTGCCGTCGTTGCTGCCGTCCGCCCGCGCCACCGCCAGCAGGGCTTTCAGGATCGCGGGAGTGGGGACGCCGTCGATGGCCAGCACCTCGCTGCCGGGCGGCAGCAGTGCGCCGGCGGTGAAGTCGCCGGTGACGACCATCTTCCCGCCGCGCCAGACGAACCAGAACGGAAGGCGGGTCGCGCTGCTGCGGAAGAGGCGGTCGGCGATGGCCTTCGGCTGGTTGAAGAAGTTGGCGTAGGTGTGGCCGCACTTCACCGTGGCGAGGAAGACCGAGAGGGCGCGGTACGCCATAGGCAAGGTGGCGCCGTGCTCGACGGCGCCGAGGAGCGTCTGGAAGCTGGCGTCGAGGGAGGCCTTGGTGTTGTACCGGTAGAGCCCCGGGTGGAGCTCTTCGAAGACCCGCCGCAAGAGGAAGAAATCCTCCGAGAGCTGGGCGGCGGTGAAGAGCGGCCCGTCGTCCGGCGCGCGGGAGGGTACGGGCGGCCCGGCAGAGCGGCAGGCAGTCAGGCAGATGAGGCAGCTCAGGAGCCAGCGGGACAACGCGCACCTCGCAAGCCGCCGCTTCTCAAATGAGCGAGGGCGGCGTCAAGCTCTTGCGCATCCCGCCGCCGCCTGCGACATCGAACGCAGACTTGGGAGGTCACGCACCTTGGCCGAGCAGACCCAGACAGAGGGCAGGGCGCGCAACGACGACGCGCCGGTGGAGAAGAAGCCGGCGGCGGCGAAGTCCATCCGGCTGCGCATCGCCCTGGTGGCGGCGGTGCTGGGCATCGGCGGCTTTTTCTGGTGGCTGCACGGGCGCAACTTCGAGGACACCGACGACGCGCAGGTGGACGGCAACATCAGCGCGGTGAGCGCGCGCGTGCCGGGCACGGTGACTGCGGTCCACGCCCAGGACAACCAGCTGGTCAAGACCGGCGACCTGCTCGTCGAGTTGGACACCGCCGACCTGGAGGTGGCGGCGGCGCAGGCCCGCGCGGCGGTGGCGCAGGCGGAGGCGGGCTTCGCCGCCGAGAACCCCAACGTCGCCATCACCCAGACCAGCAACCGCGCCTCGCTGACCAGCGCGCAGGACGAGATCGACAACGCCCGCGCCGACCTCTCGGCCGCCCAGCGCGACCTGGAGCAGGCCGAAGCGCAGAACAAGTTTGCCCAGGCGCAGCGCGAGCGCGCCGAGCAGCTGATGCAGGCCAAGACCATCTCGCCCGCCGACTACGACCAGCGCGTCGCCCAGGCCGACGTGGCCAAGGCCGCCGTCGAGGCGGCGCGGCAGCGGGTGGCCCAGCGCCGCGCCCGGCTCGCCACGGCGGAGTCGCGCTTCACCGAGACGCAGGTCAACGCTCCCCGGCAGCTGGTGGCGCGCGAGGCGGGCGTGCAGGTGCGGCGGGCCAACCTCGAGCTGGCCCGCGCGCAGCTGCGGCAGGCGGAGCTGAGCCTCTCCTATGCGAAGATCGTGGCGCCCGCCGCCGGGGTTCTGGGCAAGAAGGCGGTCAACGTCGGCGATCGCGTCCAGCCTGGCCAGCAGCTCTTCGCGCTCACCCAGACGGGCGAGCTGTGGGTCACCGCCAACTTCCGCGAGACGCAGATCGAGAAGATGCGCCCGGGACAAAGAGCCGAGCTGCACGTGGACGCCCTCGACCGCGACTACACCGGCGCGGTCGAGAGCTTCGCCGGCGCCACCGGCTCGCGCTTCAGCCTGCTGCCTCCCGAGAACGCGGCGGGCAACTACGTCAAGGTGGTGCAGCGCATCCCGGTGCGCCTGCGCCTCGACCCCGGCCAGCCCGAGGCCGAGCGGCTGCGCCCCGGAATGAGCGTCGAGCCCAGGGTCCGCGTGCGATGAGCGAGGCGGTGGGCGGGCTCTCAGCGGCGGCGCGCGCGTCGATCGAGAAGACGCACCGCGAAGGCTTCACCGGCGGCATCAATCCCTGGGTGATCGCGCTGACGGTCACCATGGCGACGTTCATGGAGGTGCTGGACACCAGCATCGCCAACGTCTCGTTGCCGCACATCGCCGGCAACCTCAGCGTCTCGCAGGACGAGAGCACCTGGGTCCTCACCAGCTACCTGGTCTCCAATGCCATCGTGCTGCCCATCTCCGGGTGGTTTGCCACCAGGTTCGGACGCAAGCGGTTCTATATGGCCTGCGTGACGCTCTTCACGGTCAGCTCATTTCTCTGCGGCCTCGCGCCCAACCTGGGAATGCTGGTCTTCTTCCGCGTGCTGCAGGGCCTGGGCGGCGGCGGGCTGGGTCCTTCCGAGCAGGCGATATTGGCCGATACCTTTCCGCCGGCAAAGCGCGGAATGGCCTTTGCGGTTTATGGAATGGCGGTGGTCCTGGCGCCGGCCATTGGTCCGACGCTGGGCGGCTATATCACCGACCATTTCTCCTGGCGGTGGATCTTCTTCATCAACGTCCCGGTCGGCGTCATCTCGCTGCTCCTCTCGCAGCGGGTAGTGCAGGATCCGCCGCACCTGGTCGAGGCGAAGAAGAGGGTCGGCGGCATCGACACCATCGGCCTCGCCCTCATCGCCGTGGGCCTCGGCTCACTCGAGGTGGTGCTCGACAAGGGGCAGGAGGACAACTGGTTCACCTCGCCGTTCATCACCCTCTTCTCCATCCTGGCCGCGGTGACGCTGGTCGCCTTCGTCGTCTGGGAATGGAACCACCGGCACCCCATCGTCGAGGTCCGGCTCTTCAAGGACCGCAACTTCGCCACCGCCAATCTGATGATGCTCGCCCTCGGCATGGCGCTCTTCGGCACCACCGTGTTGTTGCCCCAATATCTCCAGATCTGGATGGGCTACTCGGCGCAGGACGCGGGCATGGTGCTCTCGCCGGGCGGAATCGCGGTCATTCTCCTCTTGCCTTTCGTGGGCAAGATGATTGGAAAGATCGATACCCGCTATCTGATTGCCTTTGGCTTTACCGTGCTCTCGCTGGGCACCTTCAATATGGCCTATACGCTCTATCCGGGCATTGATTTCCGCAGCGCGATGCTGCTGCGCATCTACCAGGCCTGCGGCCTCGCCTTCCTCTTCGTTCCCATCAATACCATCGTCTATTCCGGCATTCCGCCCGAGAAGAGCAATCAGGTGAGCGGCATCGTCAATCTCTCGCGCAACATGGGCGGCGATATCGGCATTGCGCTGGTCACCACGCTGATTGCGCGGCGCTCGCAGTTCCACCAGGCTGTCCTCACCAGCCACGTCAGCGCGGGCAACCCGGCGCTGCAGGCCAAGCTGCAGGCCTCGGCGGCGGCGCTGGTGCGCGCGGGCGCCTCGGCGGTGGACGCGACCCGCGCCGCCTACGGCACCATCTACCGGCAGGTGCTCCAGCAGGCGCAGACGCTGGCCTATCTCGATACGCTCTTCGTATTGGCTTGCATTACCAGCCTGATGGTCCCCGCCGTGCTCCTCACCCGCAAGCCCGCGGGAAAGGCGCAGCTGGGGCATTAGTCGATCAGGGCTTGGCGAGAAGCTCCAGCGCGCAGAGCGTCAGCGCGGAGGCGGCGGTCTTGATGGTCCGCTCGCGATCCGGCGCGAAGCCCGACGAGTGCAGGGACGGCAGCGGCGTCCCGTCCTTCATGGCCGCCTGGTACTTCGCCGGCTCGACCGCGCCCACCCGCAGCAGCACCGACGGCACGCCCGCGGCCTTGCCAAAC
>JANXXR010000142.1 GCA_025350525.1 Deltaproteobacteria bacterium | reverse complement strand
TGCCGGTCACGCTGCCCGACTTTTCGACTACGCCCAGCGTCAGCACGCCACTGGCCGAGACGGAGTACCGGCACCCGATGTTGTCGGTGACGCTGCCCATCGCCGCGCTCCAGGTGCCGCTGACGAAGGTTTCGCTGGGGTCGAAGGTCGCGATCACGGTGGTGTCGGCAGTCAACGTCAGCGTGCACGCGGCGGGAGCGGCGGTGGTGGAACAGGCGCCTCCCCAGGCCGTGAACGCGGAGCCGGAAGTGGGCGTGGCGGTGACGGTCACGCTGGTGCCCGGCTCGAAGTTGGGCGTGCCGGCCGGGCTTGCGAACAGCGCGCCGCTGCCGGTGCCCTGCTTCTGCAGGGTGAGGGTCACTTCTTTGGGCCGCACGGTGATGTCGACGGTGGCCTGCTTGTCTTCGCACTGGGCGGTGACGGTGGCCACGCCCGGCGAGAGAGCGGTGACCGTTCCGTTCGACGGGTCTACCGCCGCGATCGCCGGGTTGCTGGACGCGAACCCGCACTGCACTCCCTGCACGGTCAGCCCGCCCGCATCGACCGGAGTCGCGCCGACGTGCGAGGTGTCGCCGACCCTTGGGTTCGTGCTGGTGACCTGGAGTTGGACGGAAACGATGGGCTTGTGTGCTGCTCCGCCGCACGCCAACAGGACAGCGCAAGCCGCGACTCGAACGACGCTGGCAATCTTCATGGGCCCCCCGGGCTAGAGACGCAGCGATCCCATCACGGTTTCAGCCAAGGTGCATGTGTCCAGCGTCACTTAAACTGGCCAGGCAAGGGGAGCGGTGTATCGGACCGACGGCTCCGGTGAGGCTTACTCCACGCGATAGGCGCGCACGGCGAGCCGGCCCGGCGAGACCATCCGCAGCGAGAGGCGGCAGCCGCCCTCGCTGGCGATGCGCGCGAGCCCGAGGCCGAACTGGCTGCGCGAGAAGACCTCGGACAGTGCGCGCATCCACGCCTGCTGCGGATCGCCCTGCGCCGCGAGCCACTTGACCCGCTCCTCGAGCGGCGCCAGATCCTCCTGACGCACGCTGCTGATCACCTCGATGAAGCGCACCTCGCCCTCGACCACGAGCTCGATGCCGCGCGGGTCGGGTTGGCCGTGCTTGACCGCGTTCTCGAGCAGCTCGGCGGCGACCATCTCCATGGCCTGGGCCGTGGCTTCGCCAAGCTGCGCCTTCACGAAGCGGCCGACTTGCTGTTGCGCCTCCACCAACGCGCTGAGCGCGTCGGCGTCGGACTTCATCGAGAGCGAGAGCGAGAGCGCCGGCGTCGTCATGACGCGGAGGGCGCCTCCAGCACCTCGAGCCAGGGATTGTCGCCCTTGAGGGTCCGGAGCGCGTCGAAGCTCGAGCGGTGCATGCTGCTCTTCGGCTCGAAGTAGATGATGGTCTTCACCTCGCCCGCGAGCGTTCGTCGCAGGTGCTGGATGATCCACGAGATGAAAGCGGAGTTGAAGTATTCGAGCTTCTCGAAGTGATGCTCGATGGTCAGGCCTCCGGTGCGGGCGCGCTCGATGACGGGAGCGAAATAGCCGTCGAGGGCGGCGGTGGGCTTGAGCTCGTTCGCCCTCCCCGTCCAGCGCTGGCGCAGGACCTTTCCGTCCTCGTTCGAATCGACGTGCAGGAGGCCAGAGGCAAAGACCATGGGGCCACGTTCGCCTTCCGCGTGCCCGGAGTCAACTCCAGCGTCACCAGACACCTCGAGCCGCCCGGCCTAGAGTTGCTGCTCGTCCATCCAGCGGCGCCAGCGATCGATCTCCTCCTGGTGCTTGCGGTTCCTGCGCGCGACCCACCACGGCGCGGTGAAGGTGGCGATGAGCGCGAGCAGCATCCAGGGATAGGTGATGGCCTTCTCCAGCCATGGCTTCTCGTGATGCGCGATCAGGCGCGGGAAGATGAACAGAAAGGCGAGGCAGAGCGCCGCGTAGACCCAGCGGACCAGGTGCGCGGTGAGCCGCTCGACGCGCAAGCGACGCTCGAGGAAGGCGAGCGCATCGCGAGGCGTGCCCGTCCGGCTCACGGCGATGCCGCGCTGGATGAGCAGGTAGCCGATCGACATGGCCGCGAAGAACGCGATCACCAGCCAGCCGATCCACTTCACCTCGGGTTCCGGCGCCTTCGCCATCTCCGGCAGCGCCACCGCGAGCGTGAGCGCGGAGAGCGCGAAGAAGGCGGCGTTGGCCAGCCAGTGCCGGCGCGCCTCTCGCCGCGCGCGGGCGCGGACGTCGGGAAGCGGACCGCTGGCTCCGGCCCAGGTCGACTGCCACAACTCCCATTCGGCGTCGCTCACGCTGCTTCCTCCCTTTCGATGGAACGGCGCAGGGCTGCGCGGGCGCGGCCCAGGCGGACCGCGACGTTCTCCCGGGTGATGCCCATGATCCCGGCGATCTCGGCATGCGGGAGGCCCTCGAGGGCCAAGGCGAGCACCTCGCGCTGACCGAGGGGCAGCAGGCGCAGGTGGCGCAGGAACCGCTCGATGCGCTCGTTGGTTGCCAGGTGCTCATCGGCTCCGGGCCGCGCGTCCGCAATTTCGAGCGGCCCCGGTTCGGCCGGCAGACGCTTCGCGCGTTGCCAAGCATGCGAGAGGCCGCGGTTGTAGGCGATGCGCAGCGCGAAGGACCGCAGCGAGCTCTCCCCGCGAAAGCGGGGCAGCGCCTGCCAGAGGCTGACGAGGACCTCCTGCGCGAGATCGTCGCGCTCCGCGCCGGGCGGCGCGTAGCTGGCGATGACCCGCCAGAGGGCAGGGCCGTGCTCCCGGAGCAACTCTTCGAGCGTCACACCCGGTACAGTCTCGCGTCGCCAGCGGACCTAACAGAAAATCTTTTTTC
>JANXXR010000544.1 GCA_025350525.1 Deltaproteobacteria bacterium | reverse complement strand
CGGCCCGCCTGCTCGCAGAATGCCTTATCCCTCGTCTTCTGGGTGACGGAGCCGCCGCAGCGGACGTCCTGCGGCTTCTCGACCGCAATTGCGACGTCGGCGCCGCCTGCACAAACGCCGCAGGGCAGGCGCTGTTCGAGGAAGTCCGGGTAGCGTTGCAGGATCTGTCCTTCCTGCCTCGGGAAGCGGCGGCGACGATCGCAATTTCCGCATGTGTTGTGCCGCCCATCGTGGCCAACGCGGATGTGGGACGCGAACTCAGGGCTCTCCTCGCCCCGGCTGCGTCCTTCGACGAGCGATTCTTCCCGTCGACCGAACTCTGCGCATGTGGCATCGCGCGCGTACTGGTTGATCACGGGGCACGCGTGCTTTCTCCCGAGGAGGCAGCGGCGGTCTTGGCACACCCGGACCCAGCGCGGTCTCGCCTGGACATTTCCCGAAGCGTCTTTGTGGACCCGGTGCTTCGCGTATTGCAGAACCTTTGGTTGGCGCTGGACGCGGACGGGCGCCGACGCCTTGCCCTTGTTGTTCGCAACCAGCCGCTGTTTCCCATTGGGGTCGCGGACGACGACACCGCACACCGCGTTGTGACGGAGGGCGTCACGTGCTTCTATCCGCCCCGCTCGCTTCGAGGCAGCGTACCGTTGGACGGCCTTTGCTTCCTGATGCAGGAGATCTGCTGGGGCGACCTAACGCCGAAAGATCGGAACCTGGCGCTCAGCCAGGAGCTGACGACGTGGCAGGCGCTGTTCGACGTACAGGAGTTCAAGTTTCCAGCGGTAATGCGGGCCAGCGTACTGCCGGCACTGGACCTCGATACAAGCAGCCGCGGCGATCGTGAATCCTTGCGCACGATCGAACGTGTCGCGGCGATCTGCCAGCTTTCAGGCAGGACGCCGAACGCTAATGCGCCATTGCCGTATCAGCGTCTCGGGACGAGCCGGGCCTTGTTTAATTTGAGTCGCCTCGATCTGCCCTGTCGTGGATCGGTGCCCGGGGAATATGTCTGGGTGCCGGCCTATCGCGTCTACCTAGGAGCCGACTGGATCGGCGATGCCTCGGTGGAGCACGTCCTGACACGCGCCCGCGAAGTCGGAGTTGCGAACCTGCCGGAGGTGGATTTCCTCACCGGGCCTGGCGCGTTCATCGGGTTGCTCGCGAAGATAAGCAATCTGCACGAGGCGCCGGTAGCGGAGAACATCGAGCCGGGTTCGGACGAAGTTAGCCTTGAGGAGGACGAGGAGGCCGCGCTCGAGGGGGATGAGCGCGGCAGGTGGCTGGAATTCTTCCTGTGGCTTGGCGTGAACCAGTCGCTACGTCCGGTCCACTTCCACGACGTCGAGGATAGGGCGTCCGGTTGGCTGAAAACGGCCAATTTGCAGCAGCCCGAGGGCTGGATCTTTAAGAATGCAGATTCACGGTTCTGGAGCGGATATGTAGGCCGGCTACGGCAGCAGCTTAGCGGCGCCCAAGCGAATTCCGCGGCGATCCCTTACTTCTACGACCTCCACGACCTTGAGCACCTGGTTGTCCTGCTCGACGCAGCGTCGAGGGACGAGTCTACGGAAATTGGCCGGGCGCTCTATGAGCATCTGGCGCGGAATTGGGCAACTTTGGAGCGGTTTTCAAAAGCGCGCGTCGCCCTTATAGCTGCGGACAACGTTCCCGGCATGAGGAGCAAGCCGCCACGCGCCAGGGACGATGAGCTCTTCGATGGTGGTCCGGATTTCTGGCTGGCCCGTCTGCAAGAAGGCTCGTTCTGCCCGACGGGCCATGGTCCGCGCCGCGCCGCGCAAACTTGGCTCCCAACGTTGGAAGTCGAAAGGCGATTCGGCCGGCGTGGCAGGACGGGCAGCTTTCTGGTGCCGGCACTGACGGTGGACTCGACCGCACTTAAAGGGAAGGCGAAGGGCTTCGCCCAGGCGCTCGGTGTGCGTGAAGAGCTGACCGCAGCCACCTTCACGCTGGAGGACGCCCGCATCTTGCTCGTGCGTCTGCGCGATCTCTTCAAGGAGGACTTCGATGCTGGCAAAGACATGCGCCATGAACTGCGCGAGGTGATCCGACCGGCGTACCGCAACCTCTTCGAGCTT
>JANXXR010000543.1 GCA_025350525.1 Deltaproteobacteria bacterium | reverse complement strand
GCCGCCGCTGGCCGGAGGTCCGGCGTCGGGAGTGCCCGCGTCGGGAGTGCCCGCGTCGGAGGTGCCCGCGTCAGGAGTGCCCGCGTCGGGGGTGCCCGCGTCAGGAGTGCCCGCGTCGGGGGTGCCCGCGTCGGGAGTGCCCGCGTCAGGAATGCCCGCGTCAGGAGTGCCCGCATCTGGCGTGCCGCCGCCACCCGAAGCGCCGCTGACCACGAATTGCCCGAACCAGATCCCCGCCCGCTCGGTCCACATCCCGGCGGTGCCCGGCGCTGAGATGGCCGACGAGGAAGCATCGATCGCGGTGAGCTTCACCACGCCGTCGACCGATGCCGTCAGCTGCACCGGCGCCAATCCTTGCGCGCTCAGCGACAGCGTCGACCAGTTGCCGAGATCGGCGATCCCGCTCGGTGCTTCCGCCAGGACCACCGCGGCGCCGGCGAGCATGCGCCGGATCTGGAGGTTTCCGCTGGAGAGGAGTGCGACCTGGTACCGATCGCCCGCGGAATTGGCCCGCAGGTCCAGCTCCGCCGTGCCCGCGCCGAAGTTGATCACCCGCGCCTGCACGGTGCAATCGCCGCAGCTCAGGTTCTGCACCAGCGCCAGGTCCGCGCCGTCCTGGTCGGACTCGGCCCGGGTGCTCGTCTTCCACAAGCCGCTCACCACCTGCCACGAAGGACCGAGGCCGGTCGTCCGGTTGAAATCGTCGGCGAAGAGCGTCCCGCTTCCTCCGCCGCCAGGAGGGCCGGCGTCGGGAACGCCCGCGTCGGGAACGCCCGCGTCAGGGACGCCGCCGTCCGTGCCGACGCCGTTCAGATAGTCCGGGACCGCCAGCGCGGTCAGCGTCCCGAAGCTGTTCGGGTAGAGGAGAAGACCGCGACCGAGCGTGGGCGCGGCCCAGAGGGCGCCGCTTCCGGTGAAGGTCCTGAGCACAGCTCCCGTGTGCACGTTGAGCACTTCGAGCGTGTGCGGGCCGTTCCCCGGGCTGGATTCCGGCCCGGTGACCGGGACCACGAGCACGTCGCCCACCGTGGCCATGCCCGGAAGGACGTAGCCGGGCGTGACGTGTTTCCACAGGAGCGTCCCGGTGCCGGGGTCGAGCGCGAGGACGGTGCCCGGCTCGCCGCCAGGAGTCTGTCCGCCGGCCGCGTAGAGGACGCCGTTCGCGAAGGTGGGCGCGACGATGCTGCCGCGCCCCTCGTCGGGACCGCCTTCGACCGCGATCTTTCGCGTCCAGATGGGGCCGGCCGAGAGCGCGCCGCGCTTCCACACGTAGAGGTTGCCGTCCTTGTTCGGCGCAGAGACGAGCGGGGTCCCGTCGGCGGCGGTGAGGAGGGTGGGCGAAGCACCGAAGTCCGAATCTGCGAAGGAGTTGAAGTTGGGGTCCTGCCAGTGATCCAGGGCCTGCAGCGTGAACGCGTCGAACGCCACCACCGCCTGACCAAGCGGATCCAGCTTGGGGTCTCCCGGAGGGTTGCCGGTGGTGGCATAGACGACGCCGGCCGCTTCGTCGACGGTGATGCTGCTCCAGATGCCCGCGCCGAAGTGCCCGGGCTCCAGCACCTCGTGGATCAGCGCCTGGTGCGTGGTCAGGTCGATGGAGATGATCTTGCCGGGCGCCAGATCGCAGTCGGCGATCGAGGAGACGGCGATGTAGAGCTTGTTGAGCGCCGTCGAGACGACCGGAGCGGCGGCGAGAAACTCGCCGTGGACCAAGGGCAGGGCGACGGCGACGCTCCACTGGGTGGCCCCGGTGGCGGCGTCGAGAGCGTAGACGCTTCCGTCGGGCGCGCCGATGTAGACGACGCCGTTGATCACCGCCGGCGCGTGCCAGATGCCCGGGTAGAAGTCGCCGCAGGTCGGGATCGTGTACAGGCGGGAGTTGAACTGGCGCTGCCAGCGCACGGCACCCGTCTTCGCATCGAGGGCGAGCACCTTGCCGCTCTTCCAGGCGGTGGTGATGTAGACGGTGTCGCCGACCAGGGTGGGCTGGCCGTAGGCCGGCGCGCCCAGCGAGGAGGTCCACAGCGTGGTCAGGTTCGCGACTTCGTCGGTGGTGAAGATGCCCGGATTTTCCCAGGTGCTGTGGACGTCGTGGCGGTACTGCGGCCAGTCGCCGCC
This sequence comes from Deltaproteobacteria bacterium, assembly GCA_025350525.1. GTDB lineage: Bacteria > Myxococcota > Myxococcia > Myxococcales > 40CM-4-68-19 > 40CM-4-68-19. Next base: position 6,154 of record JANXXR010000543.1, on the reverse strand, counting down.
GCCCAAGGGCAAGGAGTCTGCGTGTGCGGCGGCGGCCAGGCAGGTCAAGACGGCGCAGAGGAAGACCGCGGAGATTCGCGACGAGCTAGCGTTCATGAGAGGAGCCCCCTGATGTGAACGTGGCGGCGCATGCCTTGTTCGGCAACAGACAGCCGGCCGCTCTCCTGCACGCTTCCGCGCAGCTGCAGCGCGGCCAGTCCGTGCCTCGGGCCGCAGCTGGACGCGCGCATGAAGCCGTCCTTCAACCGCCGCGCCGTTGGCTCGCTAGCGCAGCGGCCGCGAGAGCTGCGTGCTGCGCGCGTCGCAGAAGCGCAAGAGCTCCTGCGCCCAGAGCCCCGCATAGTCCACCCCGATGCGCGGCGTCCGCACGATGCGCGGCCGCGGCGGACGGCGCGCGGCGATGACCAGCTCGGCGCCGGCGGAGCAGAGGTCGTCGCGGTTGTGCCGCAGAGCGATTCCGAAAGCCTTGCAGACATTGCCCGGACCGCGCCCGCTTCCATGCAGCCAGGGCAGCGAATCGGGCAGCGGCTCGACGCCGCGGATGAGCACCGCGTTGGCGTCGCCGCCCGGGCCGCAGACGCAGTTGAGCATCTGGTGGATCCCGTAGATCAGGTAGACGTAGGCGCGGCCGGGCGGGCCGTACATCACCTCGGTGCGGGCGGTGCGGCCGACCCGCGCGTGACAGGCGAGGTCGTGCTCGCCGACGTACGCCTCCGTCTCGACGATGCGCCCGCTGATCCATCCGCCGGGCTGCCGGCGCAAGAGCACACAGCCCAGCAGCGCCGGCGCGACCTTGACCGCGTTCCGCTCGTAGAAGCGGCGGGGCAGCGGCTCCAGCGCCGGCGACCTCTCGCGCGGAATCGATCCGGCCGGGATTCTCCTGCGCGCCATCCTCCAATGCTACGGCGCCTGTTATGCTGCGGCCATGCCTCCGGAGCTCCGAGTGGTCGCTGCCGACCCGCCCGCAGCTGGGCCGCCCGTCCTCGCCACCTTCCGCGCCGACGCCCGGCTGCGCCTGTGGGGCGCGGCCAGCTGCGCATCGCTCGCCATCCTCTTCACCATCCTCGGCTATCCGCACACCATCCGGCCGCTCGTCGCCGGGCCGGTGGCGGCGACGTTCTTGCTCTGGTCCGCGTACCTCGTCCTCACCTTCGCCGCGCGGCGCGCGGTCCGCTACACGCTTTCGACGCAGCGTCTCGAGATCGAGAAGGGCGTCTTCGGACGGCACCTCGAGAGCGTCGATCTCTGGCGCGTCCGCGACCTCGTCCTCGACCAGACCTTCGTCGAACGCCTGCGCGGCGTGGGGCGCATCACCGTCTACTCGAGCGATCAGGCAGAGCCGGTCCTCGAGCTGGGACCGCTGGCCGGCGCGAAGCCGCTCTACGATCACCTGCGCGACGCCGTGGCCTCCGCCCGCAAGGACGCGCGCGTGGTCCCGCTCGACCGCTGACTACTCCAGCGCCTGGCGGAGGTCGTCGATCAGGTCGCCCGCGTCCTCGAGGCCGACGCTCATCCGCACCATGCCCTCGTCCACGCCGGCCCGCCGCAGCTCCTCCGGGCTGTAGCCGGTGTGGCTGAAGAGGATGGGCAGCGAAGTCAGGGTCTCGGTGCCTCCCAGGCTGGCGGCGCGCGCGACCAGCTTCAGCCGATCCCAGAAGCGGAAGGCGCCCTCCTTGGTGCCCACCGAAAAAGTCACCATGCCGCCGAAGCCGTTCATCTGCCTGGCCGCCAGCGCGTGCTCGGGATGGCTCTTGAGCCCCGGATACCAGACGCGCTTGACGGCGGGCTGCTCCTCCAGCCAGCGGGCGACGGCGAGCGCGTTCGAGGAGTGCCGCTCCATCCGCACCGCGAAAGTCTTGAGGCCGCGCAGCAGATCGTAGGCCACCTGCGCGTCGAGCGAGGCGCCCAGCTTGTGCGAGAGCAGCCGGATGGGCTCGACCCGCGCGGCGCTGCCGACGATGGCGCCGCAGAGGTGGTCGCTGTGGCCGTTGAGGTACTTGGTCGCCGAGTGCATCACCAGATCGACCCCGAGCTGCAGCGGCCGCTGCACCAGCGGCGGGGCAAAGGTCGAATCGATGAGGGAGACCACTCCAGCCGCGCGGCAAGCCTTGGCCACCGCGGCGATGTCGAGCACCCGCAGCGTGGGGTTGGTGGGCGACTCGAAGACGCAGACCTTGGCGCCGCCATCGCGGATGGCGTCGACCAGGCCCTCCGGCTCGGCCAGGCGCGACTTGACCCCGAAGCGGCTGAGCACGTCGCGGAGCAGCTTGTAGGTGCCGCCGTAGAGCGTGGTGGCGGCGATGGCGGTGTCGCCGGCGGAGAGCTGCGCCATGAGCGCGCTGGTCATGGCGCCCATGCCGCTGCCGAAGAGGACGCAGTCCTCGCCGCCCTCGAGCTGGGCCACCGCCTGCTCGGCGGCGCGCACGGTCGGGTTCTCGTCGCGGCTGTACATGTAGAGGCCGCTCTTGCCGCGCTGGTACTCCTGCACGGCCGCGGCGCTCTCGAAGCGGAAGGTGGTGGACTGGACGATGGGCGTCGTCAGCGGCGCGTTTGCGCCTTCGGGCGAGCCGGCGTGCACCGCGAGCGTGGCGAGCTTTTCCATGCGGGCCGTGTAGCGCCGCCGGGGCCGCGGTTCAAGCCGCAAACGAAAAAGGCCCCCGAGCAGAATGCCCCGGGGGCCTGAGAAGCGAGAAGCGTCCGCTGCCGGATGGCGGGGGGGGACCGTAGACCCGGCGGACGGACACGTCGTTGGCGTTTGACTGCAGTCGCCGTGCCAGTCCCCGGCCCCTTGAATTCAGAAGGGAACACTCGCGCGCGAACGCCCGACCCTTGCATTTGTGCAATGAAACCTTGCACGGCTGAAAGGAATTACTGCAGCGCGAGCAGCTGCTCGAACTCGGGCGCGGCCTTGAGGCCGTCGAACATCGGGTCGGCCGACAGCCAGCCGCGCACCTTGACCGGATCCTTGTCCAGCGCTTTGCGCAGCGCCGCGATGGCCTCGGGCCGCCGCTCCCACAACGAGTAGAGCGCAGCGACGTTGTAGTTGAGCAGCACGTCGTCGGGATTCAGGTCGCGGGCCTTCCCGTAGCAGCGCTCGGCCTCCTGATAGAAGCCCTTCTGCGCGTAGGAGATGCCCAGGTCGAGCCAGCCCTCGTAGTTCTCGGGCTCGAGACGCACCACCTCGTTGAGCAGCGTGATGGCGGAGCGGTAGTCGCCCTCGTCCATCAGCATCGCCGCCAGCTCGTGACGGGCCAGCGCGTCGGCGGGCTCGAGCTCGATGGCGGCCTTGAACTCGGCCTTGGCCTCGTCGCGCTGGTCGAGGTCGGCGTAGGTCATGCCGAGATTCAAGTGCGCGTCCGGGTACTCCGGATCCTGCGCGATGGCGTCCTTGTACTGCTCGATGGCCATCTCGTGCGCGTGGGTGGCGAGGAAGCAGGCCAGGTTGTAGTGCGCGGTGGCGCTGTCGGGCTCGAGGCGCAGGGCGGTGAGGTACTCCTCCAGCGCCTGGGTGTAGAGCTTCTTCTCCGAGTAGACGGTGGCGAGGTTGTCGTGCGCGTGGGCCGACTCGGGGTCGAGCTCGATGGCCTTCTTGAACTCGCGGATGGCCTCGTCCAGCCAGCCGCGGTCGGCCAACTCGATGCCGCGCGAGTTGTGCTCGTCCGAGCGGACAGTCTTGTCCTGACCCTTCGTGTCGCGACCCATGAACTCCTACCGATAACACGAAGATGCAGCCCCGGCTCGCCAGAGCAAGCGGCGCGCGGAAAATGCGAAGGCGCCTCGGGCCGGGGTGGCCCCAAGGCGCCTCGAACGCAGGCCGGCAGCCGAGCTCCTAGGAGCTCGTTGGCGTATTCGCCAACGCGACCAAGGAGAGAGCCGGAGGCGGCTCCTGTCCAACGGCCAGGGCTCGGAGACGCCCGGCCGTCGGGCTAGTCGCCCGAGGCGGCCTTGTAGGCGCCGAAGTTCTTCAGGCTCTTGTTGGTCTTGACGTTGGCCTTCACCGCGCTGTTGGCGTTCTGGGTGTTGCCGGCGAGGCTGTTGGTGGTGTCGGAGAAGAGGGCGCGGATGTCGCGTCCGAAGACGGTGACGACGCCGATGGCCGCGACGGCGATGAGCGCGACGATGATCAGATACTCGGACATGCCCTGACCGGACTGCGACTCGAACATCTTCTTGAGGAAGCGGCGCATCGAAGACTCCTTGGCGGGAATGGGGGCAAGCCTGCGTTTCGTACTGGCAGCGTACCGGGACGGAAGACCTGGGCCCATCGGTCGAGGATCCGAGGCGCAACCTTTCGCCGGCGAGCATCCTCTCCTCTGCGGGCAGCCGTCAAGACGCTTGCCCTCCGAGCGGGCTCGGGTCTACGCTCGAGGGAGCTTCCGGGGGTTTCATGGTCCGCACGCCCGTCTTCGCGGCGCTCCTCTGCGCTGCCGCCCCGTCCTTCGCCGCCGGGGACAGCAGGGTCAAGATCGCCGTTGTCGACCTGCAGGCGCGGGGCGTGGAAGCGGGCTTGGTGCAGAGCGCCGGCACGCTCATCGCCAGCGAGCTCAACAAGCTCGAGGTCTTCAAGGTCATCAGCCGCGAGGACGTCCGGAACCTGCTCTCCTTCGAGAAGGACAAGCAGAGCCTCGGCTGCGAGGCCGACCAGGCCTGCCTCGCCGAGATCGGCGGCGCCCTCGGCGTCGAGTACCTCATCGCCGGCTCGCTGGCGAAGATCGGCGACACGCTGCTGCTCTCGCTGACCCTCAACAACACCAGGACGGCGGCGGTGGAGAACCGCATCTCGGAAAGCGTCTCCGGCAAGGGCGACGCGCTCATCGCTTCCATCAGCCGCAACGCCAAGGTGCTGGTGGCGAAGATCCTCAAGGGCCGCGAGGGCTACCTGGTCCTCACCGTCGCGGAGTCGGGGGCGCTGGTGAAGATCGACGGGCAGATCCGCGGCACCACGCCGGTGAAGGGCCGCATGACCCTGAACTGGGGCCCGCACCTGCTCGAGGTGGAGAAGGCCGGCTTCATCGCCTACAGCGAGGACATCTCCGTCCCCAACAAGCAGATGTTGGCGAAGAACATCGCGCTGGTGCCTTCCAACGACTTCATCGACGGCTACGAGGGCACCGCGAAGAAGATGCGGACGGCGGCCTGGATCGCGAGCGGCCTCGCCGTGGTGGGCGCGGGAACCGCCGTCTTCTTCAACCAGAAGTCGGCCACCACCGAGACCAGCTTCAGCGCCGCCAAGGCCACCTATCTGCAGACGCTGTCGCAGTCGGACTACGACCGGATGAAGAGCCTCTCCAGCACCGGGAGCTCGCAGGTGCTGCTGGCGCGGGTGGGCTTCGGCGTCGGGGTCGCGGCGCTGCTGGCGGCGACCTGGTTCTGGGTGGCCGGAGACGACCCGCACAAGTACGAGGGCTTCCGTGAAGTGGCCCCCGACCCCGCTGCGAAGAAGTCGTCGCTCGGGTTGACGCCGCTCGAGGGTGGCCTCGCGCTCGCGGGCCGCTTCTAATTGCAGCGGCCGAAAAAAATCGCGCAGATCGGCGAGGAGCTGGCGCGCACGGTGGGCGCCGCCGAGGACTCCTGCGTGGTCGCCTGGGAGGGCGAGGAGGCGCCGCGCATCGTCTTCGCCACCGGCAACACCGAGAAGGTCTTCCAGAGCAAGGCGGGCGCGCTCCTGGGAGCGCCGGCGGGGACGCTCTTTGCCGGAGGCGAGCGCGCCGCCCGCGACCTCTCCACGCTCAGCGCCAACGTTCCGGCCGCCGAGCAGCGGCTGATGCTCCGCTCGGGCAAGCCCTTCTCGGCGCAGCTTCTCCTGCGCGGCGTGCCGGGCGGCGCGGTGGCGCTGGTGCGCGACCTGACCGCGGGCAACCAGCAGGCCGACGCCGCCATCCGCAGCGAAGACCTGGCCCGCTTCGCTTCGCTGGTGGCGCACGAGGTGCGCAATCCCCTCAGCGCCGTCAAGATCGCGCTGCAGACGCTGGAGCGGCACGGCACGCTGGGGCCGAACGACCTGCGGCGCACCGGCATCGCGCTGCGCGAGGTGCTCAACATCGAGCTCTTGCTCAACGAGGTCCTCGAGTTCGCGCGGCCGCCGTCGTTGTCGCTGGTGCCAGGCGATCCGCGCCCGCCGGTGGAGGAGGCGGTGGCCGGCGTCGAGGCCGAG
>JANXXR010000521.1 GCA_025350525.1 Deltaproteobacteria bacterium | reverse complement strand
GCCCATCAGCTCGCCGGCGTCGCGGTCGGCGGAGACGGCCTCGAAGGCCTTGCCGAGCAGCGTCTGCCGCTTGAAGGCCTCGATGAGCCCCATCACCGCGAAGACGCCGACGGCGACCGCGACGCCGGCGAGCTGATGGGCATCTCGGCCACGCGCACGGTGATGCTCTCCTACGGGCTCTCGGGCATGGTGGCGGCGCTGGCGGGCATCCTCGTCTCGCCCATCACCACGGTGGGGCCCACCATGGCCTCGGCGCTGGTGCTCAAGGCCTTCTCGGTGGCGGTGGTGGCCGGGCTCGAATCCGGCTTCGGCGTGGTCATCGTCGGCGTCTTCCTGGGCGCGCTCGAGAGCATCGCCAGCTACCAGCTGGGCAGCGGGTGGCGCGAGGCGCCGGGCCTCGTCCTCCTCATCCTCGCGCTCGCCGTCCGCCCCACCGGCGTCTTCGGCAAGGCAGTGATTCGCAAGGTCTGACGGGAGCTGATGATCCATGTGGAAGAGGCTGCTCCTCATCCGCGGCGCCGAGCTTCTGATGTTCGCGCTGCTCGCAGCGGTGCCGCTCACCGTGCACAACGCCTACGTGCTGGGGCTGCTCACGCTCCTCGCCATCTACGGCATCCTCCTCATCGGGCTCGACGTCAGCGTCGGCTACCTCGGGCAGGTCAACCTGGCGCAGGCCGCCTTCCTCGGGCTGGGCGCGTACACGGCCGGGCTCTGCGTCGAGCGGCTCGGCTGCGGCATGCTGCTCGCGGCGCTGGCCGCGCTGGCGGTCGGCGTCATCCTGGGCGCGCTCCTCGCCCTGCCCGCGCTGCGCCTGGAAGGGCCGCAGTTCGCGCTCGCCACCTTGAGCTTCACCGCGCTGACCGTCTTGACCCTCAACGAGCTGGAGTGGCTGACCGGTGGCGCGCAGGGCCTCTCCATCACCCGGCCGCCGCTCTTCGGACACCCGCTCGATCCGCGCCAGTTCTACTGGCTGTGCATGGCGCTCTTGGCTCTGGTCTGGCTGGCGATGCGCAACCTCCTCGCCTCCCAGTGGGGCCGCGCCTTCGAGGCGCTGCGCGACAGCCCCATCGCCACCGACGCGATGGGCGTCGGCACCTACCGGCACAAGGTGGCGGGCTTCGCCCTCGGCTCCGGGCTGGGCGGCCTCGCCGGCGCGCTCTACGCCTTCAACTTCCAGTACCTGCAGCCGCAGACCTTCGTGTACGAGCTCACCGTCATCCTGCTGCTCGGCGTGGTGCTGGGCGGGCGCAAGAGCCTGTGGGGCGCGTTCGTCGGCGCCTCGCTGGTGGCGCTGCTCCCCAACCTTCTCTCCAACAAGCTGCTCTTCGAGACCATCTCCGGACTGGGCCTCGCCTTGGCGCTCTTCGCCGGCGTGCGCGGCCTCCTGCGCAAGACCATCCGTCCCTTCCAGGCCATCGCGCCCATCCTCGCCACCGGCCTGCTGGTCGGGGGAGGCCTCGCCGTCCGCAACACCGAGGACTGGCGCAAGGCCATCTTCGCGCTGATGCTCTTCTCGGTGGTGGTCGGCCTGCCGGAAGGGCTGATGGGCTTCGCCGCCAAATTCCTCTCGCAGCTCTTCCGCATTCCGCAGGCGCCGCTGCCCGCGCCTTCTCCCCTCGACGAAGTGCTGCCGGCGCGGCCCGAAGCGACGGGCGGCCCGCTGCTCGAGCTTCGCGATCTGAAGCGCCACTTCGGCGGCGTCAAGGCGGTGGACGGCATCTCCATGACGGTGCGGGCGGGACAGATCCACGGGCTGATCGGGCCCAACGGCTCGGGCAAGAGCACGCTCGTCAACGTCATCTCCGGGCTCTACACGCCGACCTCCGGGCAGGTGCTGCTGCACGGAGCGCCGCTGCCGCAGGGCAGCCTCTTCAAGACGGCGCGCGCGGGAGTGGCGCGGACCTTCCAGAACCTGCAGCTCTTCAGCGGGCTGACCGCGCTGGAGAACGTCATGGTGGCCCTGCGCGACAACTACCGCCGCTCGCGCTCGCTGCCGCTGGTGCTGCTCGGGCTGGGCCGCCCCGAGGAGAAGCGCGCCCAGGCCGACGCGCTGGCGCTGCTCGAGTTCGTCGGCCTCGCCGATCAGGCGCGCACGCCCGCCCGCGATCTCACCTACGGCGCGCAGCGCTTCCTCGAGATCGCGCGGGCCACCGCCCGCCGGCCCGAGGTGCTCATCCTCGACGAGCCCGCCGCCGGGCTCGCGCACCCCGACCTCTTGCGCCAGATGGAGATCATCAAGAAGGTGCACAGCCGCGGCGTCACCATCCTGCTCATCGAGCACCACATGGACGTGGTCAGCGGGCTTTGCGACGCGGTCACCGTGCTCGACGGCGGCCGGATCATCGCCGAGGGAACACCGACCGAAGTGAAGCGGCAGCCCAAGGTCATCGAGGCTTACCTGGGCGAGGTGGAGGCCGGTCCCGCGGCGCCGGCCGGAGCGGAGTCCTAGATGCGGGCGGGGTCCTCGATGCTGGCGGAGTCCTAATGTTGGTAGTGACCGATCTGTACGCGGGGTACGGCGCAAGCGAGGTGCTGACCGGCACCTCGCTCGAGGTGAAGAAGGGCACGGTGGTCGCGCTCATCGGCGCCAACGGCGCGGGCAAGACCACCACCATGCGCGCCATCTCCGGGATGATCCGCCCCACCCGCGGCAAGGTGCTGCTCAACGGCAAGCCGGTGCAGGACCTGACCGCCTCGCGCATCGCCCGCCTCGGCCTCGCCCACTCGCCCGAAGGCCGCAAGGTCTTCGGCCCGCTCGCGGTCGAGGACAATCTTTTGCTGGGGGCCTTCCGTCACCTGCCGCGCTTCTTCGGCTTCCACCGGGCCGCCGCCCGCGATCTCGACCACGTCTACGAGCTGTTCCCGCGGCTGCGCGAGCGGCGCAAGCAGCCGGCCGGCACGCTCTCGGGCGGCGAGCAGCAGATGCTGGCCATCGGCCGCGCGCTGATGGCCCGGCCCGAGGTCATGCTCCTCGACGAGCCGTCGATGGGCCTCGCACCGGTGATCGTGCAGGAGGTCTTCCGCACCATCGAGCGCCTCAAGCAGGACGGCATGACCATGCTGCTGGTGGAGCAGTTCGCCAAGACCGCCCTCGCCGTCGCCGACTACGCCTACGTGATGGAGCGCGGCCGCATCGCCGTCGAGGGCGTGGCCAAGGAGCTGCGCAAGAACGAGCGCGTCCTCGCGGCCTACCTGGGCTGATCGTCCAGCGGGAGCCGGACGATGAAGGTCGCTCCCGGGCCGGGACCGCTCGCCACCCGGATGCTGCCGCCGTGCGCCTCGACGATCTGCCGGGTGATGAAGAGCCCGAGGCCGAGGCCGCCCACGCTGGCGGTGGACTTGACCTGCTCGTAGCGCTGGAAGATGCGCTCGCGATCCTGCTCGGCGATGCCGACGCCCGCGTCCCGCACCGCCACCACCGCCTCGCCCGCCTCCTGCCGGACGCTGATCTCGATCGGCTTGCCCGGCGCGTACCGGGCGGCGTTGGTGATCAGGTTGGTGAAGACCTGCTCGACCCGCAGCGGATCCCACTTGCCCTCGAGCCGCGGCGGCGCCTCCACCCGGGCGACGCAGCGCGAGAGCGCCAGCTGCACCGCGTGCCGTTCCACCGCCTCGTTGGCCAGCCGGACCAGATCGACGATCTCGCGCTCGAGGCGGAGCTTGCCGGCGCTGATGCGGGTCACGTCGAGGAGCTCTTCGATCAGGCTGGTCAGCCTGGCGATCTGACGGTCGGCGATCCGGGTCAGGCTGCGCAGGCGCTCCGGAGGAACCGTGGCCAGCTCTCCCTTGCCCACCAGGCGGCTCAGGCTCTGGATCTGCAACCTCAGGGGCGTGAGCGGCGTCTTCAGCTCGTGGGAGGCGATGGCGAGGAAGTCGTCGCGCAGCTGGACGGCGTCCTGTGCGCGCTGGAAGAGCCGCGCGTTGTCGATGGCCACCGCGGCCTGCGCGGCGACGCCGGTGATGATCCGCTCGGTGCGGTCGGTGAAGACGCCGGCCTCGGGATGGCCGAAGAAGAGCCCGCCGATGATCTCGCCCACGCGCGACTTCACCGAGACCGCGAGGTAGCTGCGCACCGGGAGGTGGCCGAGCGGCATTCCGTGGTGCGGCCCGAGCGTGCCGTAGCGCGGGTCCTGGGTGACGTCGTCGCAGCGCACCGGCCCCTCGCCGCGGAAGGTGGGACCGAAGAGCGAGGTCGCCCGCGGATGGCCAAACCGATCGAAGGCCTCGCGGGGCGCGCCCGAGAGCGTGTAGAGCAGCAGCTCCTCGCCGTTGGCCTGCTTGCTGGTGTAGAAAAATGCGCCGAAGCGCGCGCCGCTCAGCTGGGTGGCGGCGTCGGTCACCGCCTGCACCAGCGCCCGCAGCTCCAGCTGCGAGGCGATCACCGTCCCGGTCTGGTTGAGCAGCTCGAGGATGCGCGACTCGTCGCGCAGCGCGTCCTCGGTGCGGCGGCGCTCGGTGACGTCGCGGACGCTCCAGACCCGCCCCACGTTCTGCTGCTCGATGAACTGGATCCGCGAATAGCGCTCGAAGACGCGCCCGTCGGTGAGCTCGAGGAGATCGAAGCTCTCCAAAGGCGAGGCGGCGTAGATGGCGTCGATCTTGGCGTGGCACTGGCCCGCATCCTTGAAGAACGGGCAGATGTGATCGAGCACCCGGCGATGATCGAGGCTGCCGATGACGGCGCGGGGCAGGTTCCAGAGGGCGACGAACTTCTCGTTGTAGTCGGTGACCCGGCCCTGCGCGTCGGTGACGAGGATGGCGTCGGTGGTGGCCTCCAGCGTGGCCCGCATCATCGAGAGCGAGCGGGCCAGCTCCTTGCTGCGCAGCTCGAGCTCCTCCTTGGTCTTGAGCAGCTCGGCTTCGGCCCTCCGGCGGGCGAGGAGGATGCTCTGCGCATTCTGCAGCGCGACCGATCGGAGCAGCTCCTGCTCGTCGTCCCCGCCCGGGCCCATCACGAGGCCCCGAGGATTTCCGAGGCGAGCGCGGTGCCGAGGACCCGCGCGCGGATCTTGGCGAAGGCGGTGTCGCGGCTGGTGGAGGTGTCGTCGCTGAAGGGCGAGAAGCCGCAGTCGTCGGTGGTCCCCAGCTGCGCGAGCGGGATGTACTCGGCGGCCTCCAGCACCCGGTCGCGGACTTCTTCGGGAGTGTCGAGGTGCGGATCGATGGTGGCGACCACGCCCACGAAGACTTTCTGATCCGGCTTGAGGTGCTCGCGGATGACGCGCAGCACGCGGATGCGATCCCTCTCGCCGGCGAGCGAGACATAGAAATTGCCCGCCTTCAGATGGAACAGGCTCGGCAAGAGCTCGGCGTAATCGACGTCGGCGCTGTGGGTCGAATCGCGGTCGCCTCCCGGGCAGGTGTGCACGCCGATGCGCTGCCGATCGGCGACGGAGAACCGGCCCAGCGCCAGGTTGTTCAGGTCGATGAAGCTGGTGAGCAGACCGCCGGTGGGGTCGATCTTGATGGCCAGCCGGCCCTCGGTGAAGTCGATCTGGACCTTGTGGGCGCCCTTGTCGAGGCAGCGGCGCACCTCGGTCTCGTGCTCATTCAATAAATCATCGATGAATTGATCGCGGCTATAGCCGGCAATGCCGTCGGCCGGATACATCAGGCTCAGTGCCGAGGGCGAAATGACCGCCTGCTTGACCGGAACGTGGGCGTGCCGCAAGGCCTCGTCGAGATAGCGGTCGGCATAGACTTTATACTTGAAGGGTCGCGCCTTGAGCCGCGGCATGCGCCGGACGTGGCCGGCGGTGAAGGGGATCTTGAAGCCGTCGGGCGCGGTGTTCCAGAGCCCGTCCACGCAGTAGGTCCAGAAGTTGTGAAACTTGCGCTGCTCGCCGTCGGTGATCACCGGCGAGCCGGTGGCCTCGAAGCGGGCGATGGTGTCGCGGACGGCCTCCTCGAGGAGCGGCTCCAGCTTCGGGCTGTCGAAGCCGTGCTCGGCGGCGGCGGCGATCAAGGGCAGCGGCCGGGGAATACTCCCAATCGGCTCGGTGGGGATGGGCATAGAAGCCTTTCTAGACCCTCCCGAACCAATTCGCCACGGGGTGAGGTATAGACCATTCTCGTGCCTCAGTCCCGAGCGGCTCACGCGCTGTCGAGATGCCTCTGGACGGCGCTGATCGTCCTCGCCGCGGCGCGCGCCGCGCACGACGAGGGCCCCCGCTAGGAGCCATGGCGCCCGCCGACCCAGCGCTTCCGCCTGCGGCTGCGGGCGAACCTCCGGAGGAGGCCGCCTTCGGGGGCACCCCGGCGGGCCGCGCTGCCAACGCGGCGCTGCGCTGCTTCTCCAAGGCGGCGCGCGCCTTCACGCTCTACGAGGCGCAGAACGAAGCCGTGCGCCACTTCCTCGAGGAGTACCAGGCGACGATGCGCGACTTCCTCGCCGCGCACGGGGCGCTGGACCTCGAGGTGCGCTCCTTCGAATTGGCGCTGCGGGGCGAGGTGGTCCACACCGAGAATGATCGCGAGAAGTCGCTCGCCTACCGCCTCTTCCGCGACGGGATCCGGCGGCTGACCATCGAGCCCGGCGCCAGCTGGGAAGAGCAGCTCAAGCTGCTCGAGATCCTGAGCGTGCGCTTCATCGGCGTGCGCCAGCAGGAGGAGGACATGGTCACGCTCCTGACGCGCGCGGCCTTCCGCTCGATCACGTTCAGCGCCACCTCGGGGCTGGTCTCGAGCGAGAAAGACGAGGAGGGCGAGGCCGCCGCGCCCCGCGCCCGGCCCGCCGCCCGCGACTTCCCCGCTGACTTCGACGGTCCCACGCCGCCGGTGCTGCCTCCGCGGCTGTTCGGCTGCTTCCCCATTCCGCCCGCGGCGCTGCAGGGCTTCGAGGCGGAGGAGTCGGCGGAGGCGCTGCCGGGCAACGCCGTCCGCATGGTGCGCGAGCTGATGGACGACGCCACGCCGGAAGAGCTGCAGACGATGGTGCCCGCCGTCGAGGAGGTGCGCGATTTCTTGCTGGCCGAGCTGGAGGTGAAGCACCTGCGCGATCTGGCCCGGGTGGTGGCCGGGCAGCATGGAAGGGCCGCGGCCATCCTCGGTCCGTCGCTCAGGCCGCTGGCGGCGCCGTACACGCTGCACAAGCTCCTCGCCACCGTTCCGCACGGCGAGCCCGCGCCCGACGCGCTGGTGGAGCTACTCGATCTTCTGGCGAGCTACGGCGCGGACCTGCTCGATCCGCTCGTCGATCGCATCGGCAAAGCCCTGGAGAAGCCCGCCTCTGGCGCCGCGCCGGCCGCCCTCGATCCGGCGCTGGAGACGCTGGCGGTGCGGGCCGCGCGCGGCAAGAAGGATCGGGTGCTGGCGCGCCTCGCCCTCTCGGAGCCGGCGCTGACCGAGGTGCTGCTGCGCATCCTCCAGTCGCTGGAGCCGGGCGCCCTGCTCGAGGCGGCTAAGCCGCTCCTGAGCAACGAAGATGCCGCCGCGCAGCTCATCGGCGTGCGCCTGCTCGACGAGGGCTTCGCGGGCGAGGCGACCGTGCCGCAGCTCCTCTTGGCGCTCCAGTCGCAGCAGGCCCCGGTCCGCAGTGCCGTCGCAGCGGCCTTGGCCCGGCACGCGGTCAAGAAGGCCTTCCCCGCCCTGGTCGAGCTGGTCGAGCTGCAGGAGGCCGCGGGCCTCCTCGACGAGAGCGAGGCCGAAGCCCTGGGAGCCGCGCTGGGCACGCTCGCGCCGCGGGAGGCCTTCGACCTCTTCAACGGCTGGCTGCATCCGGCGCAATCGGGGCTGCTCTCGCGGCTGGTCGCCAAAAAGCCGAAGCGCATGCTGGCGTGGACGGCCGCGTCGGGCCTGGTGCAGGTTCCAGGCGAGCAGACCTTGGCGCTGCTCCGCGAGCTGGCCGCGCAAGCAGACGACGAGCTCAAGCGCCGCTGCCTGAAGAGCATCGCCCTCTGGCGCCGCCTCGGAGCGCAAACCCATGGATGAGGTCGCGCTGGCGCAGCAGTCGCTCGGCCGCAGCATCGACCGGGCGCGGGCCGGCGAGGATCCACAGCTGGCCGGCATGGTGCGAGAGAAGGGCGAGCAGCTGGTGGGGCTGCTCTTCGGCCTGTTGCGGATGAGCCGCTCCTACGCTCCCGAGAACCCCGCGCTCAACCAGCCCGTCGCGGAGCTGACCGCGACCCTGGTGCGACTCTCGGGCCTGCTCGGACCGCTCCACCTCGTCGCCGTCGAGGAGCAGGTCTACCTGAACGAGATCCGCGTCCGCACGCCGCAGCAGGGGCGCGACGGCAAGAGCCTCTCCGCTGAGCTTTTGCCGCACGGCGCAGGCGGCCTGACCTTTACCGCGGCGCCGGCGGAGCTGGAATTGCGGGCGCTCCTGCAATGTCTCAATGCTCGCCCCGCGCCCGAGCGGCCGCGGGCCGCGCTGCGCGAGGCGATGATCGCGCGCGGGATCCGCAACGTCGAGCCCGCTCCGCTGCAGCGCCTGCGGGCGGCCACCGACGCGGCCGTCAGCCCTGCCGAGCGGCTCGATCCGCGGCGCCTGGTCTCGCGGGGCGTCGAGCTGGTCGAGGAGATCTGGGAGGGCGTGGCCGAGAACCGGCGCATGAACATCCTGCCGCTGCGGCGCGTGGTCACCGACCTGCTCGAGCTCTCGCCGGGTTACGACGCGCTCTGGTGGAGCCCCCCTAAGGCCAGCGCGCACGGGCTCCACAGCTTCCGCGTCTGCCAGTACGCGCTGCTGCTCGCCGACGGCGCCGAGCTGTCCGTGGCCGTCCGGCAGGATCTCGGGGTCGCCGCGCTCCTCCACGACCTCGGCGTCGCCCGCGCCGGAGCCGGCGATCCGCACGTGCGCGCGGGCAGCCTGGCGCTCTTGCAGGCGCCGGGCTTCCATGAGGGAAAAGTCCGCCGCGTCCTCGCCGTCTTCGACCACCACCGCCAGTATGTGGAGACGGTGGGCGGCCGCTCCACGCTCTTCGGACGCATCCTCCACATCGCCGACGACTACGATCACCTGGCCCGCGCCGTCTCGCCGGCGCAGGCCATCGCCTCGATCAGCGGCGGCGCCGGGACGCGCTACGACCCGGTGCTCTTCCAGGCCTTCATCAACCGCATGGGCCGCTATCCGCCCGGCACGGTGCTGAAACTTTCGGACGGGCGGCTGGTGCGCTCCATCTCGGTGGTGCGCAGCCCCGAGACCTTCGCGCAGCCTCGGGCGGTGGTGCTGCGCTCTGCCGATGGAAAGCCGCCGGCAACACCGACTGCCGTCGATCTGGCGGAGGGGCTCCAGATCGCCTCGGTGGTCACGCCGCCCTGAGTTACCTCGACAGGCGGGCCATCTCGCGCGGGATCTCGGCGAGCAATTCGCGGGGCAGGTATCCGAGCGGGCCCACCTTGCGCGCCAGCACGTCGCCAGCGCGGCCGTGCAGGTAGACGGCCCAGGCCAACGCCTGCAGCAGATCGGCGCCGCGCGCGAGCAGTCCTGCGACGATGCCCGAGAGCGTGTCGCCCGAGCCCGAGATCCCGAGGCCGGCGTTGCCCGCGTCGCTGTTGCAGAGCAGCCGGCCGCGCGGGTCGGCGAGGAAGGTCTGTGCGCCCTTGAGCGCGACCGCGGCGCCAAACTTCCTCGCGGCGCGCAGGGCTGCGGCGGCAGGTTCCTTCTCGACGGCTGTGCGGGAGATCCCGAGCAGCTGCGCCATCTCTCCCGCGTGCGGCGTCAGGGCGACCTCTCCGGCGGGCAGCACCTCGGGCAGGAGCGCGTCG
>JANXXR010000465.1 GCA_025350525.1 Deltaproteobacteria bacterium | reverse complement strand
GCTTCAAGGCGCAGCCGCTCAGCGCCACGCTCTCGCTCTCGATGCCGGTCTCGCAGAAGCAGATCCAGACGGCGAACGTGGTCGGCATCCTGCCCGGCACCGACGCGAAGTTGAAAAACGAGGCGGTCCTCTACACCGCCCATCACGACCACTTGGGCAAGATCGCCACCGCGCCCGGCGTGGACGGCATCTTCAACGGCGCCCTCGACAACGCCTCCGGCTGCGCCACCGTGCTGACCATCGCGCACGCGCTCGCGTCGGCGCCGCACAAGCGATCGATCATCGTCGCCTTCGTCACGGCTGAAGAGCAGGGCCTGCTCGGCTCCGAGTGGCTGGCGCAGCATCCGCCCATTCCTGCCGAGCGCATCGCCGCCGACATCAACCTCGACAGCGTCAACCGCTGGGGCAAGACCACCGACCTGGGCGTGGTCGGCCTGGGCAAGTCCTCCGCCGACGCCGTCATCCGGCAGGTGGCCAAAGAGCAGGGGCGCACCGTGCACGGCGATCCCTTCCCCGACCGCGGCGCCTTCTACCGCTCGGACATGTTCTCGCTGGCGCGGGTGGGCGTGCCGCCGGTGGCGGTCAAGGGCGGGCCCGACTACGCGGGGCAGCCCAAGGGCTGGGGCGAGCAGCAGCACGTGGACTTCGAGCGCAAGCACTACCACCAGCCGTCGGACGAGTACCACGGCGACTGGGACCTGTCGGGCGACGTGCAGGACGCGGAGCTGCAGCTTGTGGTCGGCCTGCGCCTCGCCAACGCGCCGTCGATGCCGAAGTGGGTGGCGGGCGACGAGTTCGAGAGCGCGCGAAAGCGATAAGCTGTGCGGCCGCCGCCCGAAGCATGGCTAGCCTTTGCGGGCCGCCTCGCGGGCGATGCCCGTCGCCAGCGCCAGGATGGTGATCTGCGGATTGACGCCCAGCGCGGTGGGGAACAGCGAGCCATCGGCGAGGTAGAGGTTCTGGACTTCGTGCGTCTCGCCGCTGGGCTTGCAGACCCCGCTCTTGGCATCGGCGCTGAAGCGGCAGGTGCTCTGCGGGTGGCTGCCGTACGGGTTCAGCTTCTGCGCCGGCAGGCTTCCGGGAAGCTGCGCCAGCGCTTGCTCGAGGGTGCGCGCCGGATCCATGGTCGGGTTCATCAGCGGCCAGACGGTGTTTGCGCCCGCCGCGAAGTAGATGCGGGCCAGCTCCCGCGCGCCCGCGACGAAGAGCGCGCGGTCGGACTCGGCCAGCTCGTAGCGGATCTCCGGCAGCCGCCCTTCGCCCTGCCAGCGCACGCTGCCCGTGGAGCGGTCGCGGATCATGCAGCCGGCCGAGGCGGCGTGCTTGAGCTTGCGCAGGTTCATCTGGCCGAGCGGGAGCGCGGCGAAGAAGAGCTCGGGCGTGCCGGTGAAGGTCTCGAGGATCGCATCTTCCAGGTGCACGAAGTACCCCTGGGTGACGCCGTCCCAGTAGCGGATCTCTTCGTCGAAGAGCGCCGCCGCCGCCTGGCCCGGGTGGACGTGGAGGTTCTGGCCCACCTGCCCGCTGCCGTTGCAGAGGTGGTTGCGCTGGAGGAGCTGCGGGGTGCCGAAGGCGCCGGCGCAGAGAAAGATGCGGGGCGCCTCGACGTGGAGCAGGCCGGTCGCGCCGTCGTCGCCGTCGAGGATCTCGGCGGTGACGCCGCGGGCGGCGCCCTTTTTGACGTGCAGGTCGCGGACGCGGACTTCGCTGTAGACGTCGGCGCCGTGGGCGATGGCGGTGGGCAGGAGGTTCTTGTCCACCGAGCCCTTGCCGCCGATGGGGCAGCCCAGCTGGCAGACTCCGCAGCCGACGCAGCCGGGGGCGTTGCGGGAGATGAAGTCGCCCGCAAGGCCCAGCTTCTCGGCGCCGCGCTTGAAGACCAGCGAGTTCTGCCGCGCGATCTCGGGGCCGATCTTCTCGACGCTGAGCGCCTTCTCGACCTCGGCGAAGAGCGGCGCCATCCGGGCCGGCGACCAGCTGGAGCCGAAGTCGCGCTCCCACTCGCGCAGCACGTGGTCCTGGGCGCGGAAGCAGATGGCGCTGTTGATGAAGGTGCTGCCGCCGACGGCGCGGCCCGCGGCCAGCGGCACCAGCACCCTGCCCTTGCCCACCATCACGCCGCGGCCGGCGTAGAGGTGTCGGAAGGCCCAGCTGGGCCGGGCGAGCAGGTCCGCCGGCGCGAACGAGCGCCCTTCCTCGAGGACCACGACTTTCAGTCCCGCCTGCGACAGCTCCGCCGCCACCGCCGCGCCGCCCGCGCCCGAGCCCACCACCACCGCGTCGGCGGCCAGCTTCTGTCCCACTTTCAAGTCTGCCGCGGCGTGCAGCCGGCCCGGGAGCATCTCAGTTCTCCGCCCCGGAAGGAGCGCAGCCCAGCTTCCAGCCGCAGGCGTCGCGGGCGACCTCCGACTCGAAGTAGGCCATGCCCACCTGGAAGCGCATCGAGAGCATGGCGGCGGCCCAGAGGTAGGGCTTCTTCTCCCAGCTCTTGAGGCAGGCGGTGCGGGCCTTCAAGTCGAGCTGCGAGAAGCGGCTGAGGAAGCGCGGCAGCGGCGCGTACTCGAGGGCGCGCAGGCCGGTCTTGAGCAGCTTGTGGTGTCGGGGTGGAGGTCGCCGACGGCCGCGTCGAGGCGGCCGAGGAGGTCGGCCTGCTCGGGAGTGGGGGCAAGGTCTTCGGAGAACATCGCCTGCGCCAGCGCCAGGGCGGCGGCGGCTTCGGTGGCGGTGAGCCAGCGCCGGCCGCGCGCGGCTGAAAAGGGCGCGAAGAGCGCCGCTGCGCCCGTCGCGCCGAGGGCAGCGACGCCGGCGCCGCCGATGAGGAATGCCCGTCTGCCAATCACCGGCCCGTTCTACGCCTTCCGCCGGTCATGCCAGTCGGATCTCCGGCGGATGCTGAAAAAGCAAAGCGCACCACGGAGGCGCGGAGGGCACGGAAGCTTTTTGTTTTGCTGCGGGGCCACCTCGGTGGTCGGGTCGGGCAACCCCACCCAACCCTCTGTGTCTCCGTGCCTCCGTGGTGCGCTTTAGGGAGCTTATGGTTCCTGCGGCGCTTTGCCGGGGACGTCGGATTCGATGAACACCTTGAGCAGATCTCCATCGACCTCGCCGCGCTTCGCTTCGTCGAGCAGGATGTCGTACGCCTTGTCCTTGGGAACGGCGCGCTTGTACGGCCGGTCGGAGGCGGTCAGCGCGTCGTAGATGTCGCTGATGGTCATCATCCGCGTCGGCAGCGCGATCTGGGAGTCGCCCAGCTGTCGCGGATACCCGCGGCCGGTCAGCTTCTCGTGGTGCCCGTAGGCGATGTCGGGCACCCGGCGCAGCGTGCGGGTCCAGGGGATCTGCGAGAGAAACCGGAAGGTGTGCGAGACGTGCGACTCGATCTCGCGCCGCTCCTCCTCGGTGAGCGAGCCCTTGCGGATGGAGAGCTTCATCACCTCGTGTTGCTGCAGGAAGGGCCGCGCCTCGCCGCCGAAGGGCCCCACGTAGTTGCCCTTGGCGATGTCGCCCAGCCGGTCGAAGCTGCCTTCGGGCAGGATGGTGGGCCGGTTGCAGGAGACGACGAACTCGAACATCGACGACAGCTCCTTGCGCCGCGCCTCGAGCCGCTGCTGGATCTCGCCGACGCGGCCGCGGCCCTCGTCGGGCGGATGGCGGAGCAGCGCCTCCACCTTGGCGCGCTCAGCCATCAGCTCCTCCTGCGTGTAGATGGTCTCGAAGCGCCCGCGCAGGTTTTCCAGCTCGAGCGGCTCGAGCTTGTTGGCCTTGACCAGCACGTTCTCGCGGACGCCGACCTTGCCGAAGTCGTGGAGCAGCGCCGCGTAGCGCAGCTCCTGCCGCTCCTGCACGTTGAGCGAGGCGCCCTTCCAGCGGCCGGCCGAGTCGCCTGCGCGGGGCAGCACGTCGCCCAGGCCGACCGAGAGCCGGGCGACGCGGCCCGAGTGGCCGGCGGTGGTGGGATCGCGCGACTCGATGGCGACGACGCTGGCGCGCACGAAGCCTTCGAAGAGCTGCTCGATCTCGTGGTGGAGGAGCGCGTTGTTGACCGCCGCCGCCGCTTGCCCGCCCAGCGCCGAGAGCAGCTCCTCGTCCTCGTCGTTGAAGGGATTTCCGTCGAGCCGGTTGAGCGCCTGCAGGACGCCCACCACCTCGTGCGCCACCGAGCGCATGGGGATGCAGAGGATGCTGCGGGTCCGGTAGCCGGTCTGCTTGTCGACGCTCTGGTTGAAGCGCGGGTCGGCGTAGGCGTCGGGGATGTTGACCGAGGTGTTGGTCTGCGCCACCGCGCCGGCGATGCCGCGGCCGAGCGGAAAGCGGATCTCGCTCATGCCGACGCCCTGCGCGACCTTGCTCCAGATCTCGCCGCGCTCGTGGTCGACGAGGAAGAGCGTGCAGCGGTCGGCCTCGACGACCCGGGCGGCGGAGCTGACGATCAGCTGGAGCAGGCGGTCGAGATCGCGTTCGGCGACCAGCGCCTTGGCCACCTCGAGGATCGCGCCCAGCTTTTCGACCCGCTTCTGGAGTTTCTCCACGCCGGACGAGCATACCACCGCAACGGGGGCGGGGTTAGGCGCGCGCTCCGAGGCCGAGCAGGCGACGGGCCTCTCCCTCGCGCTCGGGCTCGACGTAGAGGCGCGCGATGGTCGCCGCCTCGGCGTAGCGCTCGTAGAGCGGCGTGTACTCGCCGATGGGCACCTCGCCGCGCGGCGACTTCACCCACAGCGTCGCCTCCTTGCCGTAGTGCGAGAGCACTCCGCGGCTGACGGTGGTGAAGGCGTCGATGCCCGCCTCGCCCAGCATCCGCTCGCGCTCCTCCAATTCTTCGGGGGCGGCGCTGCTCTGGAGGAGAGGGGCTTTGCCCTGCGACGGGCGGAGGCCGGAGGCCGCAGCACTCAGGAGAAAGGGCCCGTGCTCGATGAGCAGCCGGTAGCCCTGCCGCCGCACCACCCGCAGCGCCCAGGGATTCTTCGAGGCCCGCAGGGCGGAGATGAGCGCGACGTCGTCGTGCTGCAGGTACTCGTCCGGGTCCGCCGGCAGCGCGTACTCGCCAGAGCTGGTGTCGCAATAGCGCTGCAGCAGCACCTCGTAGCCCACCGAGGCGTAGTGAAAGTAGACCGAGAGGAACATGTGGTAGCGCGAGAGGAGGAAGTCCTCGAAGGCGAAGACCGCCCGGTGCTGCAGGCCCAGGTGGACGCGGCCGTCGCGCTCCACCGCCTCGAGGTTCTGGATGATCCAGTCGGCGTCGAACTTGCCGTAGTTGACGCCGGTATAAAAAGAGTCGCGCTGCAGGTAGTCCATGCGGTCGGCGTCCAGCTCCCCGGAGACCACCTGGCGCAGGATCGGCAACAGGTCGCGCCCGCCGCTGTTGAACGGATACGGCCCCGGCGGCGGCCGCCCGCAGATGAGCGCTGCGATGTGCGACGGCTCGATGCCGCGCGAGGAGAAGCGCTCCCGGATCTCGGCGGCGAGGCCGGTGTCGAGCACCAGCTTGAGCGTGTAGTCCTCGTGGTCGGCGCGGCGGTCGGCGCCGGGCTTGAGCGCCCAGGCCGGCACGTTGAGGGCGCTGACCTTCGGCATGATCCGCTCGGTGGCGTGCGAGAGCGGCGCGTGGCCCAGGTCGTGGAAGAGCACCGCGAGTCGCAGCGTCTGGCGAAAGCGCTCGCGGTCGGCGGGCTCCAACTGCAGGCGCGGACCCAGCACGTCGAAGACCTTGGTGGCGACGGCCATGGCGCCGAGGCCGTGGGCGTAGCGGGTGTGGGTCGCGCCGGGAAAGGCGAGGTCGGCGAAGCCCAGCTGCTTGACGTTGCGCAGCCGCTGGTACTGCGGGCTGTCGAGGAGCACGCGCTCGTCGGCGGTGATCTCGATGGCGCCGTGGATGGGGTCGCGGATGTGCACGCTAGAAGGGCATACCCCACGAGAGCGCCAGAGGGGAATTCTTCGGGTCGGTGAGGAAGCCGTACGCTTCGATGAGGAAGTCGTACCAGAAGTGGATGGCCACCGAGGGCGCGAGGCTGTAGTCGCTCTCGCGGTAGGCGAGGCCCAGGTAGCTGCCCAGCACGGTGATGAAGGGCACGCCCACGGCGAGATACTTGAGCCGCTGCGAGGGGTCGAGGAAGACGATGTTGGTCGAGTGGATGAGGCCGAAGGCGAGGGAGCCGTAAATCCAGCCGCGGTCCTCGCCGTAGGAGCGCGACCAGCTCGACTGCAGCAGGCCGCGGAAGGCCGACTCCTCGGCGATGGCGACGTGCTCGAAGAGGCCCACGCCGATGGCTCCCGCCAAGGGATATCCGACGCTGCTGTTCATCTCATGGCCGAAGAGAACCGGGCGGCGGCCGAAGCGGCTGGTGTCCACCGGGCCGTCGAGGAGGCGCGAGACGGCGAGGCCGGCGGCGAGGGTGCCGAGGATTCCGCCCCAGACCATCGGGCGCGAGAGGACCTCGGGCGAGAACGGCGCGCGGACCAGCTCGGTGAGCGACTCCTGCGGCACGAAGCGCAGGCGGGCGGCGCGCTGCGATTCGAGGACGGCGTCCATCACGCCGGCGGTGAGGAGATCGCCGAAGGCGAGCAGCGGCACCCCGGCGGCGGCGCTGCCGAAGCCGCTGGTGGCGCCGGCGACGAGGCCGGTGGTCAGCTCGGCGAGGCCGAGACCAGCGAGGAGCGCGCCTTCGGCCGTCCGCCCGCGGCAGAGCTGGAGGTAGCCGGGGAGCAGCGCTCCGCCGCGGCTGTGGCAATCGCTCTTCATCACGCGGTCGCGGGCTTCGACTTCGCGCTCGCTGGGCGGCGCGTCGCGGACCAAGCGCGCTTCGTGCATCACCGGCGTGCAGCCGGCGCCGATCAAGGCCACTGCAACAGCGCACCACGGAGGCGCAGAGAACACGGAGGCTGTCGGGTTTGGGAAAAAAATCTCCGTGCCCTCCGTGTCTCCGGGGTGCGCTTTGCTTTTTCTTCGCGGTGCTAGGCGCCGGCTTCGAGGCGCTTCTCATCGTCGGGCAGGCCCTGGTAGCGGTCGCGCGGAAAGGTGCGGAAGACAAAATCCCAGAGCGGCGTGGTGATGCCGTACCGCACTTCGGGCGTCTGGAAGTGATGCACCAGGTGATACCGCCGCAGCCACTTGCCAAACGCCGTCGTCGGCGCGGCGTGGTGCAGATAGTAGTGCGTCAGGTCGTACCAGACGTAGCCACCGACCACACCCGCCATCCACGCATGCTCGGCGGCGCCGAGGAAGCGGAAGAGAAACCAGACGCCCGCGGCGAGGAGCGCGGTGACCGTGGGCGGCATCACCAGCCGGTCGCGGTCCCAGGGGTAGTCGTGGTGAATGCCGTGGATCAGCCACGACGCTTCCTTCTGCAGCTCCGACGCGGGGTCGGGCTCGAAGTGGAAGACGAAGCGGTGCAGTCCGTACTCGAGCAGCGTCCAGGAAAGCACGCCCAGCGCGGCCCAAGAGGCGATCGCCAGGCTGCCCAGCTGCCCTGCGGCCCGGTAGAGCAGGTAGAGCGTGAACGGCACCCACAGCGCGCAGACGTGCCAGGGGCGCACCCGCGAGAAATACTTGTCCACCCACGGAATGGTGAACATCACAGGGCTGCCGCGGCGCGGGCGGTCGAGCTTGGGGTGCGGCG
>JANXXR010000452.1 GCA_025350525.1 Deltaproteobacteria bacterium | reverse complement strand
CTGGACCGGCTCGAGTCGTTTCACGGACTTATGCCAAATCAGCGATCCTTGATATCAACGGACACCACCGCTCCGAATCCCGCTCAGTGGGTGAGTGGAAAAATTGGCAGCGTCGTTGTCAGTTACGCCACGGACCCGACGTTGGCTAAAGAACCCCAGCTCTACCGCGCCACCTCGGACTGAGAGGCGGAAAATCGCCGCGAGCCAGTTATGAAACGGAACGAACTGAAGGCCAAGGCCGCTCGATACACGAAACTCGTGGAGTGGAGCGGGGAAGACGGCTGCTTTGTGGGGAGTGCACCACCCGTTATCGGCCCCTGTTGTCACGGTGACGACGAAGCCAAGGTCTACGCGGAACTTTGTCGAATCGTCGAGGACTGGATTGAGCTTTTGGAGGCAGGCGCAAACCCGTTACCTGCGGCCACCGCTGACCGCAGCAAGTACAGTGGCCGATTTGTGTTGCGGGTGGATCCGGCAGTGCGCCGTCGTCAGGCGCTCAAGGCCCTGGCCGAGGGCGAAAGCCTCAACTCCTATTGCGCGAAGGCGCTGGCCAAGGCGTAATCAGCCACCGACGCCTCCTACGGCTTCAAATAGGTATCAAACCAGTTCGCGAACTCGCGGATGTCCCAGAGCATCGTGAGCCAGCCGTGTTTGCCGCCAGGATGGACCACCAGCCGGATGGGGTGCCCGACTTCCTCCGCGCGCTTGCCGAAACGTTCCGACTGGTTCAACGGAACCAGTGTGTCGGCATCGCCGTGGTAAATCAGCGTCGGCGGCAGATTGGTCGTGACGTGATGAATCGGTGAGAGGTCCCGGGCGATGGCGTGCCAGACATCGGCGTTGGTGACTGAACCAAAGGCGACTTCGTATCCGAGCGGGGGCCGATCACCGCCGCTGTCGGTGGTTGAGCCATGCAAATCGACGAGATCCGTCACCGGGTAGAAGATGGCGACCGCCTGGACCGCGCTGCTTTCGCGATCCACCGGATCCGGGGCGTCCGCAGGCCCGGGGCCGCCGAGAGTGGCGAGGATGAGGCTGAGATGCCCGCCCGCGCTCCCCCAGGCGCCCGGTGCACAAAAAACCAACGGGCCTCGCTCCGTCGCCGGAGGAGGCCCGCAGTTACCGTCGCTCACCGACCGAGCGGCGCGCTTACTCTTTCGCGTCGCCGCGCGCGAAGATCGAAGCGACGTAATTGAGGACGTCCGTCGCCGAGACTTCGTTGTAGCCGAAGTTCTTGATGAGCCTCGACTTGATGATGTCGATCTTCTCCTGCGTGTCCTTGTCGACGACCGCGGAGACGAGCGTCTTCAGCTTGATCGAGTCCTTCTGATCCTCGAACAGCTTGAGCTCGAGGGCGCGGCGCAGGCGATCGTTCGTGTTCCACGCGAAGCGCTTGCCGTCGACCGCGAGCGCTCCGATGAAGTTCATGATCTCCCGCCGGAAGTCGTCCTTCCGGTTCTCGGCGATCTCGATCTTCTCTTCGATCGATCGCATCAAGCGCTCGTCCGGATCTTCGTCCTGGCCCGTGTACTTGTTCTTGACGCGCTCCTTGAGCGTGAACGCCTTGATGTTGTCGATGTAGTTGCCGGCGAGCTTGGCGATCGCGTCCTCGTCCGCGCTGATGGCGCGCTGGACTTCGTTCTTGACGATCTCCTCGTACTCGCGCTTCACCTGGCCGATGATTTCCTGGAAGCGCTTCCGCTGCTCGTCGTTCGTGATGAGCGAGTGGTGGCGCAGACCCTTGTCGAGCTCGTTGAGCACCATGAAGGGGTTGATGGTCCCCTCGCCGGCGTCGTTGACGAGCGCGTTCGAGATCTTGTCCTGGACGTAGCGCGGAGAGATCCCTTCCATGCCCTCGCGCTTCGACTCCTTGCGGAGCTCCTTCACGGTGTCCTGCGTGTACCCGGGGAGGACCTTGCCGTCGTAGAGCTTGAGCTTCTGGAGGAGCGAGAGGTTGTGCTTCTTCGGATCCTCGAGGCGCGTGAGCACGGCCCACATCGCGGCGACCTCGAGGGTGTGGGGAGCGACGTGCTTGCCCTTCACCTTCGCGGGGCCGAAGTCCTTCTCGTAGATCTTGATCTCCTCGTGCAGCTTCGTGATGTACGGGATGTCGATCTTGATCGTGCGGTCGCGGAGGGCCTCCATGAACTCGTTGTTCAG
>JANXXR010000359.1 GCA_025350525.1 Deltaproteobacteria bacterium | reverse complement strand
GATTGGTGGGAGCGCTACAACTTCGATTTGATGGGCATCGAGTTCACCGGCCACCCGAACTTGAAGCGCATCCTCCTCTATCCCGAGTTCGTCGGCCACCCGCTGCGCAAGGACTATCCGGTCCAGCGCCGGCAGCCGCTGGTCGCAGAGCAGGATTTCCCCGACCTCGTGCGCGGCCCCGGCCCCGGTCCCGGCGGCGCAGGCGTGCCGATGAGCCAGACGCACGTCGGCCGCACCAACGTGGATCCGACTACCTATGACTGACACCGATCAAGCGAGCGCGCTGGAGGCGGAGAACGATCCGCTGGCCGTCGAGGCGGAGATCCCGCACTCGCTGATGACGATGAACCTCGGCCCTTCGCACCCGGCCATGCACGGCACCGTGCGGCTGACGGTCACGCTCGACGGCGAGACCATCGTCAACTCGGTTCCGGAGATCGGCTTCCTCCACCGCGGCTTCAGCAAGTCGTCCGAGAACTCCACCTGGCACCAGGTGCTGCCCTATACCGACCGGCTCAACTATGTGTCGCCGATTCTGAACAACACCGGCTACATCATGGGCGTGGAGAAGCTGGCCGGGGTCAAGCCCACCGAGCGCGCCGAATACCTGCGCGTCCTCGGCGGAGAAATCTCGCGCATCTGCGATCACCTCACCTGCGTCGGCGCCATCGGCCTGGAGTTGGGCGCCTTCACCGTCTTCCTCTACGCCATCGAGGCGCGCGAGCTGCTTTGGGACCGCATCGCCGAGTTGTGCGGCGCGCGGGTGACGGTGTCTTGGACCCGCATCGGCGGCGTCGCCACCGACATGCCGCCCGGCTGGGAAGAGCGGCTGCGCGACTGCCTGCCGCGCGTGGTGGAGCTGACCAACGAGATCGACACGCTGCTCACCCGCAACCGCATCTTCGTCGACCGCACCCGCGGCGTCGGCGTCATCGGCGCCGAGGAGGCCATCGATTACGGCTTCACCGGCCCCTGCCTGCGCGCCTGCGGCGTGAACTATGACGTCCGCAAGGCCCATCCCTATTCGGTCTATGACCGGATGGACTTCGAAGTCCCGCTCGGCTCGAAGGGCGACACCTACGACCGCTATGTGCTGCGCCTCGAGGAGATCCGCCAGTCGCACCGGATCATCGAGCAGTGCCTGCAGCAGATGCCGCCCGGCCCCATCGTCATCGACGACTGGCGGTATGCGCTGCCCCCCAAGAAGGAAGTCTTCGGCTCCATCGAGGGCGTGATGGCCCATTTCAAATTGATCATGGAGGGTATGCTCATTCCGGCCGGCGAGGTCTACGTCTATACCGAAGGCGCCAACGGGGAATTGGGCTTCCATATCGTCAGCAATGGCAAGGGAAAGCCCTATGCCATCCAGGTGCGGGGCCCCGGCCTTCCCATCCTCTCGGCGCTGCCGCGCCTCATCCAGGGGCACGCCATCGCCGACCTCATTCCCATCTTCGATTCCATCAACATGATCGGCGGCGAGGTCGAGCAATGACCCTGACGGCGAGCGGAGCGAGACCGTGAAGGTGTTCGTCGACGGCGCCGAGGTCGAAGCCGACCCGCGCGACAACCTCATCGAAGCCGCGCGACGCATCGGCGTGGCCATTCCCTATTTTTGCTATCACCCGCGCTTGAGCGTCGCCGGCCAATGCCGCATGTGCCTGGTGGAGACCAGCGACGCCCCCGGCCGCCTGGTGCCCGGCTGCCAGGTGCGGGTGAAGGAAGGCCTGAAGATCGTCACCACCTCGCCGGCGGTGAAGGAGAACCAGCGCGGCTGCATGGAATTCCATTTGATCAATCATCCGGTCGATTGCGCCATCTGCGACCAATCGGGCGAATGCAAGCTGCAAGATTACTATATGGAGTACGACCACCAGCCGTCGCGCATCCGGACCTATAAGCTCAACAAACCCAAGCGCGAAGTCTTCGGCCCCTTGGTGGTCTATGACGCCGAGCGCTGCATCATGTGCACCCGCTGCGTCCGCTTCATGGACGAGGTGGCGCAGGAGCCGCAACTGGCGGTGGTGCAGCGCGGGTCGCACTCGCTGATCGCGACCTTTCCCGGCCAGCCGCTCGACAGCAAGTATTCGGGCAATACCGTCGATATCTGCCCCGTCGGGGCTTTGCTCAATCGCGATTTCCGCTTTCAATCGCGGGTCTGGTTCGTCAACAAGAGCCCGACGGTGTGCACCGGCTGCAGCACTGGCTGCAACGTCTACGGCGAGAGCCGCGGCAACGTCATGTACCGCCTGCTGCCGCGCCGCAACGAAGAGGTCAACCAGGTCTGGATGTGTGACGAGGGCCGGCTCACTTATCACGCTACCAATGACAGCCGCACCGAGTGGGCGCGGACCGGGAAGGGCGACGCCCAGCAGTCGGTGGGCCCGCGCCTCGCCGTCGAGCGCGCGGTCGAGCTCTTGAAGCCGCTCGCGGGGAAGGGCGGCCTCGGCATCGCCATCTCCGCCCAATGCACCAACGAAGAGGCGGCCGCGGCCTTCCTGCTCGGCGCACAGCTGGGCGCCGTGCATTACTACCTGGGCGGCAATCCGCCCGGCGACCACGACGAGTTCCTCATCCGCGGCGACAAGAATCCCAATACCCACGGTGTCCAGCTGGCGGCGCAGGCCTTCGGCGTCCAGCTGGAGGAGCCCAAAGGCCTCGACGCCGTCAAGGCGCTCTTGGCCTTCCGCACCGAGGGGCTGCCGATCGACAAGCTGCAGCGGCTCGAGGTGTTCATCGCGGTGGCGCAGAACGAGAACGCCGTCACCGCCGAGGCGCAGGTGGTTCTTCCCTGCCAGAGCGTCTACGAGCAGGACTGCTCGCTCGTCAATTGGTACGGGCGCCTGCAGCGCACTTGGGCGGCGGTGCCGGCGGAGCGGGGCGACAGCGCTCCGGGCTGGCGCTGGGCGGCCGATCTGATGAAGGGCCTGGGCGCGGCCAGCTTCCCCAAGTCGGCGGGCGACGCCTTCGAGGCGCTGGCGCAGAAGTCCATGCACCTTACCGGCCTGAAGCTCGCCGAGATCCCCGACGACGGCCTGGTGCTCGAAGGCGAGATGCCCACGCAGTGGCCGGCCCGCGCGCCGCGCCCTGGTCCCGGCGCGCCGTCGATCCGCCCGCCCTCGCCGCCGCGGCCCGACCTGAGGGTCGGCGACGAAGCCTCGGGAGGCTCGCGATGATCGCCGAGACTCCCTCTGCCCGCCTCGCCTCCGAGGACTTCGGCGCCAAGGCCGGCGTCAAGCCCTCCTACGGAAGCTGGCTCTTCGGCACCATCGCGGGCTGGGGCGCCTTCCTCGGCTTCCTCCTCTTCATCTCCTGGTTTTTGCTAGCGCTGACCCGCCTCTGCATCTGGGTGGGCGATCAGATTCCGCTCGACTGGGGCCTCTCGCCCGCCATCGGCACCATCCTCGCGCTGGTGCTGGTGCTGGTGATGATCACCGCCACGCTCCTGACCATGGCCGATCGCAAGTGGTCGGCCCTGATGCAGGACCGCGTCGGGCCCAACCGGGCGCGGCTCTCCATCATCCCAGGGCTGAAGGACCGCCCGCTGCACGGCCTGCCGCACATCCTCGCCGACGTCCTCAAGATGCTCTTCAAGGAGGACTTCATCCCCGAGGGGGCCGAAAAAAATAAATTTTTATTTAATCTGGCCCCGCTCCTGGCCTTCGCCCCCGCCTTCATGCTCTTCGCGGTGGTGCCGGTCAGCCCCGAGCTGACCTTCTGGGGCGCGCGCATGCAGCTCCAGGTGGCGCGGGTGGACTGGGGCATCCTCTATGTCTTCGCGCTGGCCTCGGTGGCGGTCTTCGGCACGGCGCTGGCCGGGTGGACCTCCAACAACAAGCTGGCGCTCTTGGGCGGCCTGCGGGCGTCGGCGCAGCTGGTCTCCTACGAAGTGACCCTGGGCCTGACCCTGGTCGGCGCCCTCATCGTCTTCGGCTCGCTGCGCCTCGACGTCATGGCGCAGTTGCAGGGCATGACCGAGGCTTCCATCCGCACCGCCGCCGCGCTCGCCAACCGCAGCGGCGACTTCCTCGTCCACGACGACTCGGTGATCTTCGGCTGGCTGCCCTCGTGGGGCATCGTCTTCCAGCCCATCGGCGCCATCCTCTTTTTGGTCGCCGCGCAGGCGGAGATCAAGCGCGCACCCTTCGATACGCCGGAAGGCGAGTCGGAGATCATCGGCTACTTCCTCGAGTACTCGGGCCTCAAGAGCGGCCTCTTCCTCATCGCCGAATACGCCGAGACGGTGGTGGTGGCCGGCATCGTCACCGGCATCTTTTTGGGCGGCTACCACCTGCCCTGGGTCGAGCCGACCATCGTGCGCAGCGCCGACCAATGGCTGGGCATCTCCGGTTTCTCCTGGCTGGCGGTGCTGCAAGTCTTCTCCTTCATCGTCAAGATGCTCTTCATCATCTGGGTGATGTTCATCGCCCGCTGGGCGTTCCCCCGCTTCCGCTACGACCAGATCATGCGGCTGGGCTGGAAGATGATGCTGCCGGTCTCGCTGGCCAACGTCGCCCTCACCGCCTTCGTCTACCTCTGGGGCGGCCGCGACGGCCTCGCCATCATGGGGCTCCTCGAGTGGCTGGCCATCTTCTCCTTCGTCGCGCTCTCTTCGCGACCGCACCTCCCGGAGCCGGCTCATGAAGCCCACCACTGATCTCGACTTCGGCGAGCGCTTCTACCTGCGCGAGGCGGTCAAGGGCATGGGCGTCATCGCCCGGCACTTCTGGAAGAACCTCCTCGGCTTCCGCGATCCCAACGCCGAGATCATGCAGCGCAAGGGGCCGGGCGTGAACATGGTCTCGACCATGAACTACCCGGAGGAGCGCAAGGCGTATCCGCCGGGGTACCGCGGGATGCACCGGCTGGTGCCGCGCATCGACGGCAAGCCGCGCTGCGTGGCCTGCTACATGTGCGCGACGGCTTGCCCGGCCCAGTGCATCTACATCGAGGCCGGCGAGTACGACGACCAGGCCATCGAGAAGTACCCGGTGCGCTTCGAGATCGACGAGCTGCGCTGCATCGTCTGCGGGTTCTGTGTCGAGGCGTGCCCCAAGGACGCCATCCGCATGGACACCGGCACGCACGCTCCGGCCGTGCTCTCGCGGCCGCTGGCCGTCTTTGACAAGGAGGCGCTGCTCCAGGGGCCTGCGGTCGAGCACCCCAGCGACCTAATGACCTACCGGGTGCCGCTGCGGACGCCGTCCGCCGATCCGACGGCCGGCCCGACCAGCCGCGGGGACGTCAAGGACCACTGACCCCCCTCCCGAAAAAAAATTATTTTTTTTCGGGCAGGGGTGGCAGGGCTTCCTGCGCCAGGAGGAGGCGGTCGTAGCGGCGGACGAAGGGCCACCAGATCAAGAGCGCCACCGCCAGGTTGAAGAGCTGGAGCCCCACCGCGCGCAAATCGCCGCCGGTCGAGAGGTACGCTCCGGCCGGCGCGGGCAGGGTCCACACCACCTCGATGTAGGGCGGGCGCACCAAGCCGAAGTGCATCGCCAGCCAGCTGGTGGTCACCAAAATCGCCGGCGCGATCACGAAGGGCGGCGCGAGCTTGCCGTTCATCACCACCGGGGCGCCGAAGAGCAGCGGTTCGTTGATGTTGAAGAGCGCGGGCACGATGCCGGCGCGGCCCACCAGCCGCAGCTGCTTGGACCTGGCGAAGAGCAGGAGGAGCGCGAAGGCGAGCGTCACGCCCGAGCCGCCCTGCCAGGTGAACCAGATGAAGAATTCCTGGGTGAAGACGTGCGGGAGGCGCTGCCCGGCGCTGGCCGCCGCCATGTTCTCGGCCAGCGCGGCCAGCCAGAGCGGACGGACCGCGGCCAGCACCGAGAGCCCGTGGACTCCCACCAGCCAGAGCGCGCTGTCGATGAGCACGACGATGATCACCGCCAGAAGCGTGTCGCCGCCGAGCAGCAGCGGCCGGAAGAGGGCGGTGATGCCGCCCACCAGGTCGACGCCGAGGACGTGCACCGTGAACCAGATCAACACCACGCAGCTGACGGTGGGCAGCAGCGCGGCGAAGCTGCGGACCACCACGTCGGGCGCGCCGCCCGACAGCTTGATGCCCCACTTGCGCTTGGAAAAGGCGTGCAGCGTCTCGACCGCGAAGATGGCCGCGGCAAAGGCGGGGAAGAGTCCCGCCGCGCCCAGTGTGGACAGGGGCAGCGCCTTGTTGACCGGATGCTGGGCGATGAGGAAGACGGCCAGCGCCGTGGTGGCGCCGGCCACCGGATCGGTCTCGCGGCGGCGGGAGAGCGAGAGCGCGGTGGCGACGCAGGCGTAGATGGAGACGAGCCCCGCGCAGGCCGCGTAGCCCGCCAGCAGCGTGGGCGCCGGCGGAAGGAAGCGCGAGAGCGCGGGCCAGGGCGGCTGCCCGAGCAGGAGGAACAAGCTGCCGAGAAGAATGATGGGCAGGCTGCCGACCACGCCGTCGCGGACGGCCTGCAGATGCGGCTGCTTGCCCAGCGCATCGCCGAGGGCGTGGAGGCGCTTTTGCACCGCCGCATTGTGGAGTGCGAATCGATGCAGCGCCAGTTTGACACGCTGCGCCCCCCGCGCTACTCAGCGCCGCACTTATGACGACGGTCGCAATGCCGCAGCTCGGCGAGTCGGTGGTGGAGGGCACGGTGGTGCGCTGGATCGCAAAACCCGGCCAGCGGGTCGAGCGCGACGAGCCGCTGGTCGAAATCGCCACCGACAAGGCCAACACCGAGATCCCGTCGCCTTCCGCAGGCGTCCTGGTGGAGCAGCTTGCCAAGGAGGGGGCCGTCGTCGCCGTCGGCGCTCCCCTAGCCCGCCTCGACGAGTCGGGCGCGCAGTCGCAGGCAGCGCCGTCCCAAACCGCGCAACCGGCGCGGGCAGCGCCGTCCCAGGCCGCGCAGCCTGCCGCGGAAGTCCGTGCCACGCCGGTGGGGCGCAACGTCGCGCAGGAGCATGGCCTCGACTTGAGCAAGGTCCAGGGATCGGGCACGGGCGGGCGGGTCACCAAGGCCGACGTCAACAGCTACCTCGAGAAGGGCGCCACCGCGGCGCAGCAGTCCGAGCTGCGGCCGCCCTCGAGCACCTTCCCCGGCCAGCGCGCGCCGACGGCCCCGCCGCCCGCGTACTCACAGCCGCCGGTGGCAGCGCCCTACTATTCGCAGCCGCCTCCGCCCTCGATGGCGCCGGCCGCGGGCTATGCCGGCTTCGGGCCCGTTGCCATCTCGCTGCGCGCCTACAAGCCGCCGCGCTACGCGCCCAAGGAAGGCGATCAGGTGGTGCCGTTCGACCAGCGCCGCCGGCTCATCGCCGAGCACATGGTCTACTCCAAGGCCACCAGCCCGCACGTCCCCTGCACGGCCGAGGTGGACATGGGCAACCTCTCGCGGCTGCGCGGCGAGTGGAAGCGGGCCAAGGAGACCTCTGGCAAGGCGCCCAGCTTCCTGGTGGGAATCTGCCGCGCGGCGGTGCAGGCGCTGGCGGAGTTTCCGCGCCTCAACGCCGTGGTCCAGGACGAGACGCTCATCCAGCGCAAGGACGTCAACCTGGGCGTCGCCGTCGAGACCGAGAAGGGCCTCCTGGTGCCGGTCATGCGCAGGGCCAACGAGCTCAGCGTGCTGGGGCTGTCGCGCGCGCTCGACGATCTCGCGCTGCGGGCCCGCAGCGGCAAGGTCACCGCCGACGAGCTCTCGGGCGGATCGTTCACCGTCTCGAACCCGGGGCTGAAGGGCAACCTCTTCGGCGCGGCCATCATCAACCAGCCGCAGGTCGGCATCCTCAGGATGGGCGAGATCGTCAAGCGCCCCGTCGTCCGCGAGCTGGACGGCGAGGACGTCATCGTCATCCGGCCGATGATGTACCTGACGCTCTCGTACGACCACCGCGTCATCGACGGCGTGACCGGCAACGGCTTTTTGCACCGCGTCCGCGAGCTGATCGAAGCGGCGAAGTTCGCTCTTTAGCCCGCTAGTGGCGGAGCATGGAGAGGAAGGCGTCGGCGCCGCGGGCGTTGACGACCCGCGACCGCTCCGTCCAGCCGCGCCGCGCCGTGCCGACCGCGTAATGGAGGTTCGCGAGCTCCTTGGTCGAGTGCGCGTCCACCGACAGCGAGACCTTGGCGCCGTGCTTGCGCGCCAGCCGCAGCAGGTC
>JANXXR010000337.1 GCA_025350525.1 Deltaproteobacteria bacterium | reverse complement strand
ACGTCGTAGGTCGGCAACAGGCACTTGCGCGCGACCTGCGCCACCTGCCCGTCGCGGATCAGCGCCACCGCGTTGTAGAGCCCCGCGCCCGCGCCGGAGTGCCGCTCGGGAAAGCCCACCAGCGCGGAGATGCGCCGGAAGACCGGATCCTTGACCAACTCGTCGAGCGCGGCCCGGCAGCGATCGACGAACTCGCCCAGCTCGAGCAGATCCTTGGGCGGATATCCGCACAGGGTCAGCTCGGGAAAGACCACCAGCTCAGCGCCGTGCTCCGCCGCCTCCACCGCGCTGCGCACGACCAGCGCGGCGTTGCCCGGGAGATCCCCGACGGTGGTGTCGATCTGTGCCAGCGCGATTCGCACACCGGGTGGGTAACGCGGCCATGCCGCGCGGTCAAATGGCGGGCTGGCCGCGGCCCGCTGAACTCACCGCCCGACCTGGACCGTGCCCGTGCGGGCCAGCTTGCCCCAGCCCACCGCCAGGCCGGCGATGGCGTTCCAGAGGGACTTGATCAGCGCCAGCCAGAGCAGCTGCCGGTAGACGATGCGCTGCACGAACAGCCCGACCAAAAGATTCAGGTCCTCTCCCTCGAGGAGGATGGCCACCGCCGAGAGCAGCAGATCGAGGGCGAAGAAGAGCAAATAGTAGCCGGTGGTCGCGAGCGCGCGCCCGCGGATGAGCGCGACCACCAGCAGCAGATCGACCACCGGCGCCACCAGCGGCACGAGGAACTGGTAGATGGCGAAAGTGGGCAGGATGACCCAGCCCAGCACGCCGCCGCCGGGCCGGAAGAGGCGCCCCTTGTGCTTCCAGCAGGCCTGCAGCACGCCGTAGGTCCAGCGGAAGCGCTGCTTGAGCAGCGACTTCGCGCTCTCGGGCGCCTCGGTATAGGCGAGCGCCTGATCCGCATAGACGACGCGGAAGCCCTGCGCGATGAGCCGGAGCGTCAGGTCGGTGTCCTCGGCCAGCGTGTCCTCGTGGAAGCCGCCCGCGTCGAGCACGGCCTTGCGCCGCCAGGCGCCGACCGCGCCGGGCACCACCGGCACGGCGCCCGCCAGATCCCAGGCGCGCCTCTCGAGATTCTGCGCGGTCACGTACTCGAGCGCCTGCCAGCGGGTGAGCCGGTTGACCCGGTTTCCGACCTTGGCGTTGCCCGCCACCGCGCCGACGCGCGGGTCGGTGAACGGCGCGGTCAGGTGCAAGACCGTCTGCGGCGTGAAGAGGGTGTCGGAGTCGAGCGCCACCACCACCTCGCCGCGCGCCTCGGCGAAGCCCAGGTTGAGCGCGCTGGCCTTGCCGCCGTTGGGCTTGCCGAAGATCCGCACCCGCGCGTTGCCGTCGAACTTCTCGTGCAGGACGGCGAGCGTCCGATCCTTCGAGCCGTCGTCGACGCAGACCACCTCCAGCACCGGCGGCTCCTGCTTGAGCAGCGACTCGACCGTCCGCGCGATCACCGACTCTTCGTTGAACGCCGGCACCACCACCGAGACGGTGAGCCCCGCAGGCGGCAGCAGCACGCCCCGCTTGCGCGCGCGGCGCGCCTGCAGCGGCGCCAGCACCGCCAGCAGCAGCGCCCGCAGCGCCAGCAGCGCGATGGCCAGCCCGAAGAGCGGCCCCAGCCAGCGCGCCAGGCCGCCCAGCACCGCGAAGACGATGCTGTCGGCGCTGGCCAGCAGCGCGGAGGCGGGCGCGCGCGGCGCGGGAGGCAGGAGCTGATCCCGCGTCATGCCCGTGAGATCCTCCGGCGCGACGACCTGGATGCCCTTCTTCGCGAGCCCGTCGAGGATGAGCGGCAGCGCCGCGAGCGTGGCCGAGCGATCTCCGCCGCCGTCGTGGAGCAGCACCACCGAGCCTTTGTCGGCCTGCAAAAGCACGCGGTCGGCGATGACCTTCGGGTCGCGCTGCGCGAAGTCCTCGGGGTCGATGTCTTGCCCGAGCGTGAAGTACCCGAGCTGCGAGGCCCGCGCGATCACCTGCGCGTTCTGCGCCTCGTCGAGCGCCTCGTCCGAGTGGTAGGGCGGCCGAAACAGCCTGGGCTGCCGTCCGGTGATCCACTCCAGCAGCCGCTCGGTGACGTTGACCTCGAGCTCCATCCGCAGCGGCGAGACGCGCGACAGGTCCGGATGCGTGAAGGTGTGGTTGCCGATGAGGTGGCCTTCGTCGAACTCGCGGCGCACCAGATCGGGCCGCTGCTGCGCGTTCGCGCCGATGAGCAGGAAGGCAGCGCGCACGCTGCGCGACTTGAGCAGGTCGAGGATCTGCGGCGTCCAGCGCGGGTCGGGCCCGTCGTCGAAGGTCAGCGCGACTTTTCCTCCGGGATGGAGCCCGCGCCGCTCGAGGATCCACCCCGACGGATACTGCTGGTAGTCCACCCGGGCGACGTGGCCGGCGGTGTCCCAGGAGACCGTGCGGCGCCCCGACTGCGGCCGGGCCTTGAGCGTGAACAGCTCGCCTTCGCCGACCAGCGCCACGTCGTCGGGATCGTGGGCCGTGATGACGCCGTCGAGCTTCTGGTGGGCGGCGCCCTCGTCGAAGCGGCGCTGCGCGGGGGGCAGGCCGAAGAGATCGAAGATGCGCGGGTCCTCCGCCCCCAGCCGCCAGACGGCGACGCCGCGGACGTGCAGGTCCTGGATGGCCTCGAGCTGCGCCGCCATGGCCGGCGCGTCAAGGAAGCGGACCTCGTGCTTCTCCTTCTTCTCCTCCTCGTCGTACTCGAAGAACGAGCTCTTCGACTCCGCCTCCCACTCGATGGGCACCTCGTTCTCGCGCGCCAGCGCCAGCGCCTGCGAGAAGGCCAGCTCCTCGGCGGGCCGCGCCGTGTCGCCGTCGGCGTCGAGTGGCCAGTCGTACCCGTAGGCGCCCAGGGCGACCACGATCTTGTCGGCGGGCGCGCGCTTCAGATATTCGGCGACGCTGCCGGCCACCGTCTCCGGCGTGGCGATGGGCCCCGGGTTGTCGGTGGAGGAGTGGGCGTCGTACGCCATCACCACCAGGAAGTCGGTGGCGGCGGCCAGCCGCTCCAC
>JANXXR010000320.1 GCA_025350525.1 Deltaproteobacteria bacterium | reverse complement strand
GTCGAAGAACACGCCGCGCTCGATGACGACCGACGCGGTGGTCAGGTTGCCCCGGACCTTGGCGGGCGCCTTCAGCTCGATGGACTTGCTCGCCTTGGCGTCGCCCTGGTAGTCGCCCAGGCAGGTGAGCGTGCCGACGGTGAGGTTGGCCTTCACCTCGGCGCCCTCGCCGATGATGAGCGTGTCGGTGGAGATGATCTCGCCCGAGAACTTGCCGTCGATGCGGACGGTGCCCTCGAAGAGCAGCTTGCCCTCGAACTGGCTGCCCTTGCCGAGCAGCGCGTTGAGCTCGTTGCCCGGGCGCGGCGGCGTCGGCATGGTGGTGACGTTGGACGGAGCAGGAGTGGTCGGGGCCGGAGCAGGCGTCGGTTGAGCCATGGTGTGCAGTCCTCGTTCAGCGAAGAAGGTGGTTCTAACAGATCCGCTGCCGGGTGGAACAAACGACAAGCGCGGGGACATCCCGCCTGCCGATCATTTGAAGGAAGCCGCCGCTAGCAAGAGCAGGACCAAGGCTTCGCCGGTGATGAAGCCGGACGCGAGCGGGATGTTGTAGACGTCCTCGGACTTCGGCGACAGCCTCTTCCAGACGGCCTGGAGGACGCCCCCGCAGACCATGGGGATGACCGCGAAGCCGGGGATGAGCATCCCCAGCCCGAGCGCGGTGGGCGAGGGGACGTAGCGTCCCAGCCGTGGATGCGGCTCGAGGAGGGTGAGCAGGACGCCGACCACGAAGGCGACTCCGAGCGCCAGGAGCGCGCTGTCGGGCAGCGCGCCGAAGCCTTTGGAGAGCAGCTCGGCAAAGCCCGCCCACTTGACGCTGATGGGAGAAGAGAGCCCGTGCTCTCCGCCGATGCCGTACTTGTCGCGCACCAGCGGATAGGCGATCGCCACCGAGAGGGCGCCGATGGGCACGCCGATGAGCTGGAGGATGGTGAGGTTCTTGTTGGTCGAGCCGACGATCTTGCCGGCGCGGTAGTCCTGCATGAGGTGCTCGCCGTTGGCGGCCACCGCGCCGCTCATGCCCGAGCCGATCATGTTGATGGGCACGTGCCCCGGCGCCAGCACCGCGAAGACCGCCTGCATGACGTTGGCCATGGCGCTGATGGGCGCCCAGTTGGTCTCGCCCAGCACCCGGATGCCCACCAGCATGAGCACGATGGAGAGGAGCACCGAGACCAGCGAGAGCCAGATGGGAAAGCCCAGCGAGATGCGCTGCACCGCCGCCAACACCACCGTGCAGCCGGCCGCGCCCCAGGCCACCCAGCGGATGGGGAAGTCGCCGCCGGCGTCGACGTCGTGGGCCCCAAGGCCGCGGAAGCTCTTGGCGATGACCTTCCACTTGAGCGCCAGCGCGGCGAGGCCGCCCGCGACCATCAGCCCGGTGGCGGGCCACATGATCCAGCGCTGCACGAGGAGATTGAAGGTCAAGTCCAGCACGAGGCCCGCGCGCAGGAGCGGTCCCGGCAGGACCATCCAGGCGATCACCATGCCCATCGCCATGGAGAGCGTGACCCGCAGGCCGATGATCATACCGGCGCCCAGCGAGAGCACGCCGACCTCGGTGCCGAGGCGCAGCGCCGCGGCGTTCGGCGAGAGGAAGGCGAAGGGGATGGCGTCGGGGAGTCGGTGGAAGCCGTCGCGCACCAGGCAGAAGAGCGCGGAGATGCCGCCGCCCACGCCCAGCGCCGCCACCCGCGGGCCGGCTTCCTTGGGCCCCTGGTCGAGGACGAGCAGCGTCTCGCCCGCGGCGGTGCCGTCGGCGAAGGTCAGGTTCTCCTCATCGATGTAGTGCTTGCGCAGCGGCACGGCGAGCAGGACGCCGAGCAGCCCCGAGGGCGCGAGCCAAGCGAAGATCTGCAGCCCGGAGAGGTGGAGGTCGAGCAGGCCGCGGGCGTTGAGCATGTCGATGGCGGCGAGCACCACCGCCATGAAGCCGACGCCGGAGCCGGCGGCGGTGCCGGCGGTCTGCACCAGGTTGTTTTCCCAGCGGGTGCCGCGCACGCCGGTGACGAGACCGAGCAGCGAGATGGCGATGAAGCCGAGGAACGCGCTCACCACCGAGATGTTGGGGCCGTAGCCGATCTTGAGCACCACCACCGGCTCGGCGGCGCCCATCAAGGCCGCCACCACCACCGCCACGCCGATGGCGCGGGCAGTCAGCTCCTGCGAGGGAAGGTGCGGCTTTCCTGCGGCGCGCGGCTTGTCTCCCACGGCGGGTTCGGTGGCCATGTCAGTCTCCCAGGATGCCGGCGAGGATGCGGTCCAGCTCGGCCAGGGTCTGGTAGCGGATCTCCAGCGTGCCGCTGCCGCCCTTGTCTTTCAGCTCCACCCTGGCGCCGAGCTTGCGCTGCAACTTCTCGACGAGGTGGCGCACCTGCACGTTCTGCCCGCCCTCGCGCTTTTCCTTGGGCCGCCGCTTCGACTTGAGCCGCTGCACCAGCGCCTCGGCGGCCCGCACCGAGAGGCCCTCGGCGATGACCTTCTCGGCGGCGCGCCGCAGGTCGGCCTCGTCGGCGATGGCGAGCAGCGCCCGGGCGTGCCCCATGCTCAGCTGCCCGGCGACGATGGCCTGCTTGATCGGATCCGGCAGGCGGAGGAGGCGCAGGGCGTTGGCGACGGTGGAGCGATCCTTGCCGACCCTCCCCGCCAGCTCCTCCTGGGTGAGGCCGTGCTCCTCGATCAGGCGCCGGTAGGCCTCGGCCTCCTCGAGCGGATTCAGGTCCTCGCGCTGGATGTTCTCGATGAGGGCGAGCTCGAAGGCCTCCTTCTCGGTGACCTCGCGAACCATCACCGGCACTTCGCGCAGGCCGGCCTTCTGCGCCGCCCGCCAGCGCCGCTCGCCGGCCACCAGCACGTAGCCGTCGTGCGCGCGCCGGACGATGAGCGGCAGGAGGATGCCCTTGCTGCGGATCGACTCGGCCAATTCCTCGATGTGGGTCTCGTCGAAGTGCCGCCGCGGCTGGTGCTTGTCGGGGCGGATCTCCTCGATGCCGAGGTTCATCACGCCCTTGCGCTCGGCGGGCGAGCCGCCGGGGATGAGAGCGCCCAGCCCCCGCCCCAGCGCCGGCCGCTTCAATGACGCCTTTGGATCCATCGACGCGTTCTCCTCAGCGAGTGGGTGCGGAGCGCTTCTGGCCCGAGGCGTGAGGCCGGGGGCCCGCAGCCTGGGGCCGGGGGCCCGAGGCCTGGGGCCGGGGGCCCGCAGCCTTCTCTTCGTCCGTGGTGCCGGCGTGGTGGCGCCCGAGCAGCTCTTCGGCCAGCGCCAGGTAGCTCTGCGCGCCCTTGGACTCGATGTCGTAGAGGATCACCGGGCGGCCGTGGCTGGGCGCCTCCGAGAGCCGGACGTTGCGGGGGATGACCGTGGCGTAGACCTGCCCCGGCAGGTTGGACTGCACGTCCTTCATCACCTGCCGCGCCAGGTTGTTGCGGGCGTCGAACATGGTGAGGACCACGCCCTCCAACTGGAGGTCGCGGTTCAGGTTGGCGCGGACCAAGTCGATGGTGCGCAGCAGCGAGCCCAGGCCTTCCAGCGCGTAGTACTCGCACTGCAGCGGCACCAGCACCCGGTCGGCGGCCACCAGCGCATTGATGGTGAGCAGCCCCAGCGAGGGCGGGCAGTCGATGAGGATGAAGTCGTAGCCGGAGCGGAGCGGGTCGAGGGCGGAGCGCAGCCGGTTCTCGCGCGCGTCGACCGCCACCAGCTCGAGCTCGGCGCCGACCAGATCGGTGCCCGAAGGGAGCACGAAGAGGTGAGGCACCTCGGTGGGGAGGATGGCCGCCCGGGCGTCCCGCTCGCCGAGGAGCGCGTGGTAGATGGTGGGCCGCTCGCCCTGGTCGCGGCCGATGCCGACGCCGCTCGAGGCGTTGCCCTGCGGATCGAGATCGACCAGCAGGACCCTTTTTTCCTGCGCCGCCAGCGAGGCGGCCAGGTTCACCGCCGTGGTGGTCTTGCCCACCCCTCCCTTCTGGTTGACGACTGCCAGAACCAGCGCCATGGCTTCGACCTCCCCCGCCCCGTGGTGCAACCGTGAGGTGTCGGGGTACCACGGGGTCCGACAGCGATCAAGGCGGCAAGCGGCCGATGGATGTTCCACGTGGAAC
>JANXXR010000256.1 GCA_025350525.1 Deltaproteobacteria bacterium | reverse complement strand
AACATCAGCGTCTCAGCCGTGCTCTGGCCCGCGAAGGGCACGCGCCCCGTCGCCAGCTGGAACATGACCACGCCCAGCGAGTAGACGTCGCTGCGCCGCCCCACCTCGGCGCTGCGCCCCGCCGCCTGCTCCGGCGACATGTACGCGGGCGTGCCGATCAGCGCACCGGCCTCGGTCATCCCGCCGGCGCGGTCGGGGTCGGTGAGCTTGGCGATGCCGAAGTCCACCAGCTTGACGAAGTTCTTCTTCCCCATCTGCGAGAGCAGGAAGATGTTGTCGGGCTTCAGGTCGCGGTGGACGATCTGCCGCTCATGCGCCGCCTGCAGCGCCCGGCAGCATTGCAGCAAGATCGGCCCGGCTTCGGAGAGCGGCACCGGCTTTCCCACCAGCGCCGAGAGCGGCTGACCGCTCAAGTGCTCCATCACGAAGTAGTAGTGCCCGTCGGGCGTGACCGCGAAGTCCAGCGTCTTGACGATGTTCTCGTGGCCGATGAGGTTGACCGCGCGCGCCTCGTTGAAGAAGCGTTCGACCTGGCTGCGGTCGCCGGCGAAGCGCGGGTGCAAAAACTTCACCGCCACCTCGGCGCCGATGCCCGGATGGCGCGCCAGGTAGACGGCGCCCATGCCGCCCTTGCCGAGCAGCCGGACGATCCGGTACGAGCCGGCGGTGGTGCCGATCCGCTCGTCCCAGGGGCCGTCGCGCTGCCCGTCGTCGAGTGTGAACGTTCCTGCCACTCACCCGGCCTTGGCCGCGGCCAGCGGCGCGCCGAAGTACTCGGCGATCTTCGCGTCGGCGTCGTCGCCGAAGAGGATGCGGCAGGCCTCGCGCAGGCCGGGCGCGCGCTGGATGTCGTCGCGCCGCACCACCAGCGCGATCTTCGATCGCCTGCGCAGGAAGTCCTCGAGCTTCACCACCATCTCGCGCCGCGCCGCTTCCTCCAGCTCACAGCGCAGGTATTCGCTGGTCTCGATGACCAGCTCCGACATGGTCGGATCGCGCCGGATGGTCTCGAGCAGGCCCAGCGCCTCGCCGCCGTAGCGCCGCCAGAGCCGCGTCGAGAGCTTCTCCGACGACTGCGGCGAGGTCATCGCGTCCAGCCCCATCAGCCGCGCCTGGTGGAAATATTCGTCGCGCACGGCGGCGGGCGGCTCGCCGTACCAGGTCCGATCGGCGAAGGGCAGCACCACGCCCAGCCGCTGCACCTCGGCGCAGATCTCGTCGCCGACGTTGAGGCAGTCGGTCAGCTTGCCGCCGAAGATGGTGAGGTGCCCGCGCCCGCGGTCCACCTCGATGGCGTGCTTGCGCGAGAGCTGCATCCAGTCGCGCCCGCCGCCTGCGCCCGCTGCGTTCTGGACCACCAGCGGCCGCACCCCGCAACGCTCGGCGATGATGTCGCGCTCGGTGAGCGGCCTCTCCAGCCGCAGCCGCTTGTTGATGTTGTCGAGGACGAAGCGCCGGTCCTCGGCGGTGACCGCGACCTCGGGCCGCTCGACGCGGGTGTCGGTGGTGCCGATGCAGGTCTTCGCCCCCATGGGGATGACGAAGAAGAGCCGCCCGTCGTCGGCGAAGAAGGTCAGCACTCGATGGTTTGAGGTCAAACGATCGACGAGGATGTGGATGCCCTTGGAGAAGACGTGGCGGTGCTGCGTCGCCACCTGGTCGCGGGCGTTGACCGGATCGGCGTAGGGGCCGCAGGCGTTGACCAGTAGCCTCGAGCGCACGGTGAACTCGCGGCCCGTGATCCCGTCGCGGGCGCGGGTCACCCAGCCGTCGCCCTCGCGGGTGGAGCCCAGCGCCTCGACGTAGTTGGCCGCCGCGCAGCCGCGGTCGAGCGCCGAGCGGATGAAGCCCCAGACGAAGCGCGCGTCGTTGTCGTGGAGGTAGGCGTCGGAGTATTCGAAGCCGCCGTCGAGGCCAGCGGTCTCGACGATGGGCTCCTCGCGCTCGAGGTCCTTCACCGAGAGCAGGCGCGGGCGACGGGTGAAGAAGTTGCCGATGGCCCAGTAGAGCCAGGCGCCGAGGATGAGGAGCAGGCGGCCGTGGCGAAAGCTCTTCTCGTGCGAGGTGGTGAAGCGGATCTCCTGCACCGTGGACGGATAGGCGCGGATCAGCTCGTTGCGGGCGCGGCAGAGCTTGCGCACCAGGCCGAACTCGTAGGTCTCGAGATACTTGATGCCGCCCCAGGCGAGGTTCGACGACTGCTGCGAGGTGACGCCCGCGAAGTCGCCCTTGTCGATGAGCGCGACTTTAACGCCGCGGGCCGAGAGCGCCGCCGCCGAGACGGCGCCGTTGATGCCGCCGCCCAGCACCAGCGCGTCGAAGCGCGTCTCGGCGAGCCTCCCCAAGTTGGTGTTGCGCAGCTTCCGGTAAGGCATGCGCCGAAGATACACCGCCTCCGGACGGGCGCGGCGCAAAGGAAGCTTCGAAGGCAAGCTCAAATGGCGCGCTCAGCGCTCCCTGAGGCAGCGCGCCACCTGCGACCAGAGCGCGCGGAAGCGGGCGTCGTCGAAGTCGGAGCCCGAGCGCATGAAGGTCGCGCCCACCGACTCGTAGTGGCCGATCACGTCGAGGTGGTCGCCCAGCACGATACCCTGCGCCTCGCCGTGGAGCGTCTGCGACCAGGCGGGCACGATGCCGTCGTTGGAAGTGTCGGTGAGGGCGATGCGCCGCGCGCCCAGCCACGGTCCGCGGGGGATGGGCGCGCCGTCGCGCGGGGGAGAGGCGGTCAGGGCCCAGGCCAGATCGTAGAGCGTGCGTTGCAGGGGCGCGGCCACGAACTTGAAGGGGGAGAAGCCGGCGCGGGGCGAGACGGAGACGAAGCTCTCGAGGCGCGGATCTCCGCCCTCGAGGACGCGGTTCAACTCCGCCATCGCCTCGGGCGTCAGGTCCTGGACCAGGCGGTGGTCGCGGGCCACGTCGGTGAGGAAGCGCTTGATCTGGTGCGCGGTGTCCTCGTCCACGCCGGCCAGATCGGCGATCAGCTGATCGGTGGGCGTGGGCTGCTGCAGCGTCGCCCGCTTGGTCAGGTTGAACAAGGCCGCCAGGTGACCGGCGAGGCGCAGCCGTCCGCGGGAGGCGAGGATGCTGCCGAACCAGAGCGTCGGCATGATCAGCCACGCGCCGCGCCCGGTCCTGCGCGCGAGCGGAGTGCCGCGAAAGGGGGCGGAGATGGTGATCACCGAGGCGATCTTCTGGAGCAGTTCGTCGCGCGCGGGCAGCCCGCCGTAGCGCGGATTGGCCAGCAGCCGCGCATCGACGCCGCCGGTC
Organism: Deltaproteobacteria bacterium; assembly: GCA_025350525.1. Taxonomy (GTDB): domain Bacteria; phylum Myxococcota; class Myxococcia; order Myxococcales; family 40CM-4-68-19; genus 40CM-4-68-19. Next base: position 3,586 of record JANXXR010000256.1, on the reverse strand, counting down.
GAGTGGCCCACCAGGTGCAGCCGCGTCGCCCCCTGCTGGAGCAGCTCCATCGCCTTGAGGTGCAGCGACTGCGCCCGCTCGGCCAGCGACCCCGCGGGCGGCGGCTGGTGCACCGCGAAGCGCAGCGGCCGCACGTGCGCCTTGAGCAGCGTCTCCTCCACGCGCGCGAAGTATTCGACCAGCGGCCGGTCGGGGTGCCCGAACTCCCCGAAGCCGAAGAAGCCGGGGACGAAGAGGACCACCTCCGCGCCCGCCGCCCGCGCGTCCGTCACGTGCGCCCCAGCCGCTTCTTCAGATCCTCGCGGGTGAGAAGCCCGAGGTCGAGCAAGATCTGCCCGAGCACGTTGAGGGCGTTGTGGTCGCTCTCGGCGATCTGCTCCAGCCGCTCGATCCGCGCCGTCAGCGCCGCCACCTGGGTGTTGTTGGAGAGCATCCTCTCCAGGCGCGCCACCCGATCGCGCAGCTCGCCCAGCTCGTCCGGCTCAGGCTGGACTTCGGGGTGCTCGGGATCGTCGAACTCGGAGGCGCCGGCAAAGACCGCGCGGATGGCCTTCTCGATCGAGTCGGAAGTGGCCGCCGCCGGCTCGATGCGAAAGCCGCTCGCCTCCGAGAGCATGGTCAGCCGCTCGATGCTGGCGGGCGACGAGGTGGCGACGCGCAGCAGCTTGCTCTCGAGGTTGCCGCTCACCGGCACGACGCCGAAGCGCCTGCACAGGGCCTCGGTGAGGGCCAGCGCCAGCGCGCGCGGCGGCGGGGAGGTCACCAAGTTTACCAGCGGGATTCCCAGCTGGTGCGCCTGCGCCCGCAGGAGCAACTCCTCGCTGACGTAGCCCAACTCAACCAGCACGCGGCCCAGCTCGCCGCCCACCTTCTTCTGGTGTTCCTTCGCCGCGCGCAGGTGCTCTTCGTCGATGGCGCGGTGGCGGAGGAGCAGGTCCTCCACGGAGACTCGCGTGCGCGCCATGCGGGGATCCTGCGACGCCGCGAGCCGCTCGTCTAGTTTCCTCGAGGTGATTATGCTGCAGGGGTGCTGAAGCCGCCTCTTCCTCCCATGCTCGCCAAGCTGTCGAGCGGGCTGCCCGAAGGGGAGGGCTGGCTCTACGAGCCCAAGTGGGACGGGTTCCGCGCGCTGGTCTTTCTCGACGGCGGCGAGCTGTACTTGCAGTCCCGCGACTTGAAGCCGCTCGACCGCTACTTTCCCGAGCTGCTCGAGCCACTGCGGGCACAGCTTCCCCAGCGCTGCGTGCTCGACGGCGAGATCGTCATTGCCGGCGCCGACGGCCTCGACTTCGACGCGCTCCTCCTGCGCATCCACCCGGCGGCGTCGCGCATCAAGCTGCTGGCGGCGCAGACGCCGGCTTCGTACGTAGCCTTCGATCTGCTGGCGCTCGAGGTCGATCTGCAGGCCACTGCCTTCGAGGAGCGGCGCCTTCTCCTCGAGCAGTCGCTGGCCTTGGCGAAGCCGCCGCTCTTCCTCACTCCGGCGACGCGAGACCGCGGCCTCGCGCAGGACTGGTTCTCGCGCTTCGAGGGCGCGGGCCTCGACGGCGTGGTCGCGAAGCGGCTCGACCAGCCGTACCAGCCCGACAAGCGGGCCATGGTGAAGGTCAAGCACGCGCGCACCGCCGACTGCGTGGTGGCGGGCTTTCGCTGGCACAAGAACGGGCCGGGGACGCTGGTGGGCTCGCTCTTGCTCGGGCTCTACGATGCCGAGGGCAAGCTGCATCACGTCGGGGTGACCTCTTCCTTCACCATGGCGCGCAGGGCGGAGCTGGTGTCGGAGCTTTTGCCGCTGCGCGCCTCCGCGGCGGAGCAGCATCCCTGGCGCGAATGGGCTGAGTTCGCCGGCGAGCAGCGGATGCCCGGCGCCACCTCGCGCTGGAATCGCGGAAAGGATCTGGGCTGGGAGCCGCTGCGCATCGAGCGCACCTGCGAAGTGGCCTACGATCACTTGCAGGGAGATCGCTTCCGCCACGCCACGACTTTCAAGCGCTGGCGTCCGGACAAGCCGCCCGCGGACTGCCGCTACGATCAGCTGGAGGTGACGGCGCCGATGGAGCTGCAGCAGATCTTTCGCGGGCAGTGAGGTCAGCGCTTTTTCTTCGCCCGCGGCGCGGCTTTGCGCTTCGGCTTGGGCTCTTTGGGCGGCAGCGTCTTTGCGAAGGCCAGCGCGCGGCGCATCCAGCTCTTGACCGCTTCTTCGTCCTCCAGCATCGAGGGTGGGAGCGAGACCCACTTGGAGGAGGCGCGCCCGGGCATCGGCGAAAACGGCGCGGCGCCCGGCAGCGAGAGAAGGGCTCTGCGGTCAGCTTCGCCGAGGCGGAGGATGAGGCCGTCGCCGAAGAGGCCGCCGTACATCTGTCCGTCGATGAAGGCGGCCGGATAGCCGAACATCTGCCGCGGATCGCCGCCCACTTCGGGCTGCAGCGCCCGGAACAGGTCCACCAGCCAGTGGGGCGACTTGTCGAACTTCATGGTCCATCTCTATTCTCCACGCGTGCCGGCGCGCAAGGAGCTGATCCAGGTCGAGGGGCGGGAGGTGGCCATCTCCAATCCGGAAAAAATATTTTTTCCGGAGCGGGGCCTCACCAAGCTGGACCTGGTGCGCTACTACCAGGCGGTGGCGCCGGGCGCGCTGCGGGGCGCGGGCGGGCGGCCGATGGCGCTCAAGCGCTACGTCGACGGCGCCGCGGGGGAGTTCTTCTTCCAGAAGCGCGCGCCGGAGTCGCGACCGGATTGGGTGGAGACGGTCGAGCTGCAGTTTCCCTCGGGGCGCACCGCCAGCGAGGTGGTGCTGCGCGACGCCGCGGCGCTCTTGTGGATCGTCAACCTCGGCTGCATCGACCTGCATCCGCATCCGGTGCGCGCAGGCGACCTCGATCATCCCGACGAGCTGCGCGTCGATCTCGACCCGGGGCCGGGCGTGCCCTTCGACGACGTGCGCCAGGTCGCGCTGCTCTCGCGCGAGGTGCTGGGCGAGCACGGCTTGGCCGGATGGCCAAAAACATCCGGTTCGCGCGGGATGCACATCAACGTGCGCATCGAGCCGCGCTGGTCCTTCCCCGAAGTCCGGGCGGCGGCGCTGGCGCTGGCGCGCGAGATCGAGCGGCGCGCGCCTTTGCTCGCGACCTCGAAGTGGTGGAAGGAAGAGCGGCACGGCGTCTTCATCGACTACAACCAGAACGCCAAGGACCGCACGGTGGCGTCGGCGTATTCGGTGCGGCCCACACCCGACGCGCGGGTCTCGACGCCGCTCTCGTGGGACGAGGTCCCGGCCGTCGAGCCGGCCGAGTTCACCCTCTCGACGGTGCCGGCGCGCTTTGCGAAGCTGGGCGACCCTCACGCGGGGATCGACGCGGTGGCGGGCTCGCTGCAGTCGCTCCTCGGGCTCTCGGAGCGGCAGAAGACCGAGGGCCAGAAGGACGCGCCGTGGCCGCCGCACTACGCCAAGGGCGACACCGAGCCGGTGCGGGCGGCGCCGTCGCGGCGGAAGAAGAAATGAAGTCTGCGTTCTATCGATGGTAGAGCGCCGCTGCGTCTGCAACTGCACCGGATCTGAAGGCAGGGCCTCAGCGCGCCCGGCGCT
>JANXXR010000233.1 GCA_025350525.1 Deltaproteobacteria bacterium | reverse complement strand
CCGCAAGCCACGGGCCGGTCGAGGGCCACGACCCGTGACCCTTTCAAGTGCCTTCGGTGGATTCTGTTCCCTCCTTGGCGAGACTCTTTCCTCGACGCCGCGGACGTCAAGCCGGAGACTGCCGAATGCGGCCCCAGCAATGCGCCTTGCTGTGGGCTGCGGGAGATTATTTGGGATCTGCATCGGCCTGCCAGCAGATCGCCTTGGCTGTTAACCGCTGGGTCGATGGTTCGCACCCTGATTGGGGAGCCACTTCTTCGGTCCAGGCGAACAGTGGCTGGATTCGCTTAACACAGCCTCACTGGCGAGCCGCGCCGGTTCCCCGCTAAATTCCGCGCAGTTGCCGGGATCGGGCCGATTCTCTGTTTGTTCGCACTCGGACTGGGGTCCGGACACAACAGGGGCGTTGCGACCGGTTGCCCAAAGCCAACCGATTTAGAACTCTCGCGGGGAGAGAACGGTAGAGAGTGGTTAACACAGCCCTGCGACCGCTCTTGATGGAAACGAGCGTGCATCGCGAGACCATCACACCTCGCCTGCCGTCTTCACATGTGCGCGTCCGTTGGTTGGTTCTGCCGCTTGCCCTTGGCCATCAAACGCTGCCGTTCACGCCGCTCCAGCACCGAGTTATGGCCGCGATCGCTCGGCCCTCGCGCAGTTGCGCCGTTCACGCGCGCCAGGCCTGCATTCTCTGTGCGCGCGAAGGCATCACAAAGCTGCACGCGCGAAATCATTAACCTGACTAGGCCCTGCCCGTGGTAGCTCTCGCGGCTCCGAGGGGGCGCACGAATGAAGCCAAAGACGGCGCTCGTCGCTTTCGCGGCAACCTCTATCGCTGCGGCCTGCGCCCACGCCCCGCCGCCGCCGTTCCACTCGACGCACCTGACCGTCCTGCGGGCCAACGGGAGCTTCCTTCCGCTACTGACGGCAAGGGTGGCGGGAGTCGAGCTTCCCATGCTCCTCGATACTGGCGCCTCGCACAGCGTATTGCCCTCCGAGTTCGTACTCAAGCACAAGTTGAGTTGGGACAAGACCAGCCAGCTGATGGCCGAGGGCAGCGGTCTGTTTATGGTCATGAACAAGGTGGATGGCGTGCCAGTGCAATTCGAAGGAGAGCCGACGGGCGGCAAGCTCGACTTCCTCATGAGCTGGCTCGACCGGACTGGGTGGGGTATCCTGTCACCGCGGAGTCTGCTCCGCCCGGGTTGGGCCCTGATCATCGACCTGGAGGGCGAAGAGCTGCGCGTCGAGCCAGAGCAAGAAGCGTTGCAGAACGTACGCAAATCAAACTCTACTTTGCGTAAGATAGATTTCGATGACTGCTCGATCGGGCTGGTCAGCGGGCGCGTTCGCGTCGTCAGCGCCACCATCAACGGGCGACCCGTGGCCATGCTGCTCGACACCGGCGCATCCCGGAGCACGGTGATGCGCGACAATCCGGCGCTGGCCACGCTTCAGCCCTTGCGCGAGTGCAAGACGGCGGTGCAGAGCATGGCATCGGTGAGCAAGGCTTGCGAGGTGGACCGCGTCACCGTGGAGTTTTCGCAGACGCGGTTCGTGGAGTCTATCTTGGTCCAGCCCCTCGCCTCCGGCTGCTGGCAGGGTGTGCTGGGTTCCGACGTGCTCCGCCACTGCACGCTGGTCTGGGGAAACAGCTCGCTGTGGGCGGCTTGCCGCGAGCCTACCGCGGGCCCGTAGCGCGTCGGGCAGTTCCGAGACTCGTAGCGTCGCCTACCGATTCCCTGACCGGGAACCGTCGGTTAATCCTTTGCCAGCGGTTTGGCATGCCGTCTGGCGTGCTGACGAGGCTAAACCGCGAGGAACTTGTTGCACGAGTCCGAACCAGGGATCGTGATGAGCAGTCGCACGAAGCCGTCGCGCGAATGGCATTGGGCGGAGGAGTCACGTTTCAGGCGGACTCAGATTCGGGGAGCAGGTCAAAGCCTATTACAACGCAAGGAGGCTGCACTCACGCAACCAGTACCGGAGCCCGAACGAAGCCGAAGCCGACTGGCGCCGCGGAAAGCTGGCGGCATAACCCAGGTGTCCACGAAATCGGGGCAAGCTCAACCTCGAACCGCGATTTGTGGCTAGAACGCATCTCATAACCGCGTCGAGGGGATCGACGGCAGATCCAGTTTGTGATCTACCGTTGCGATGGACCTCACGGACGAGCAGTGGGAAGTTG
>JANXXR010000232.1 GCA_025350525.1 Deltaproteobacteria bacterium | reverse complement strand
TGCGGAAGACCCACGCCTCCTCGTCCTGAATCCTGCCTGGGACCAGGCGGCCCTGATCGCCAAGCGCAACGCGGCCGTACCCACGCCGCAGTCGGTCAGCCTCGACAGCCTGAAGAAGGAGGAAGACACCTTCAAGCGCATCCAGCTCGGAGGCGGCACGATGCTGGCCTGCACCGACTCGCCGCTGGACAACGTGGCGACGGCGCTGCACCTGAACCTGCGAGCCCAGGTGAAGTTCGGACTCGCGCCCTGGCAGGCGTTGCAGTCCGCCACCTTGAAGCCGGCGCGGCTGTACAACGTGGCCAACGACCTCGGCACCGTGGAGCCCGGCAAGCTGGCCGACCTGACCTTCATCAACGGCGACCCGCTCACCGACATCAAGCAGCTGGCCAACGTGGCTGCGGTGATGAAGGGTGGCCGCTACTACAGCACCGCGGAGCTGATGGCTCCGTTCGTCACTCCGACGCCGGCCTCACCGGCTGCCGCCGCGGTCCGGCAACACCGCATCGAAGCGCCGCTGGTGCATCCGGGCGAAGCGCCTTGGTGGCATGACATGCGCGAAATGGCCGACGGTTGCCAGCAGCACGATCAATAGCCGCCTGGCTGTCGTTGGCCGCGGTAGGCGTTGGTCGAAAGGGTCTACGTCAGAACGTGATTTTGAGAATCCGCCCGCCCGTGCCCACCAGCCAGCCGTCGTGCGCGCTGGCAAAAGCGACTGCCCAGAACCCGGTGACGCCGGCAATGCTGTTCCAGGTTTCGCCCTCGTCGGGCGTCCAGGCCGCGCCGCCCGGGCCAGTGACGACGACATTCTGGTGGTGCTGTCGTGAATTCCCCTCGTCGTGATCTTCGTCGTCCCCTTCGCCGTCTTCGCCGCCGGTGCTCCGCGCGTAGGCGAGACCAAAGACCGCGCCCGGTACCGGCGCCCTGGCGGTCAGGCGCCACGTCCTGCCGCCATCGCTCGAGCGCGCGACGTTGTCGGTGACCGTCGCGCCCAGGAAATCGCCGCCACCGATGAGGCCATGCCGGCCGTCGCGGAACGCAACAGTGAACACGCCTGCGGTGCCCGTCCCCCCGGCGATCGGCGTCAGGTAGGCAGCCCAGGTGGCTCCGCCATCGCGAGTGGCGAAGACCCGCGAATTGGTCGTGACCACCCACGCCCTTTCTTCTCCCTGCGTCGCAACGCAGGTGCCGCTGGCGGCGAATGCGCCCTCGTTGGTTTGCGCTGCGGGCAGGTCGACGCGGTTCCAGGTGCTGCCGTTGGTCGTGCCTATCGCCGGAAACCGTCCCAAGGCGTTGAGTCCATCGGCCATGGTGATGCCGCGGGTTGGCGTCCAGAATGCGAAGCAGTCGTAGAAGTAGTTGGGGTCGTCGGGAGCCTGGAATTGCAGCTTCCAGGTCGCGCCGCCGTCCTCGGTCTTGTAAATGCGCGAGTCGGTTCCCTGCCCGGCAGCGAGCAGGTAGGCGATCTTTGCGCTTACCCCCTGCACGTCCCGGAACTGGAGCGTCTCGGCGCCGGGGACGACGCCGGAGCGCCAGGAATTCCCACCGTCGATGGTGACGACGTAGGTGCCCTTCACGCCGCTGGCCCAGACCACCTGCTTGTTGACGGGGCTGACGGCCTGCAGGCGGTTGATGGTCCCACTCACCTGGGGCGCAACCGAAGGCGTGCCCGAGTCGTGCGATCCGGCCCTGGCGTCGCGAGCGCTCGTGGGCGCGGCAGTTGCGCCCGAGCAAATCAAGGCTGCAGCGACGGCGATGCATCTGCGGCTCAGCGACCTGGTCGATTCATCCATGAGATCCTCCAGAATTGGGCGCACGTTGCGCCTGCGTCGACCCGCTCGTCAAGCCGGCACACCCTGCGGCGCCGGCGCTCGCGGTCATGCGCCCAACGGCGATCAGGACGGCAACCGTGAACGCTGGCGTGGGTCGTCGAACGTCGCTTGGGGGTGACTCCACAAGCCGCCATCGCTGCTTTCGCCTGGCAGCGCCGGCGGGGGCGTCCCCGAATAGTGGTGCCCCGGGCGTCTGGCTATCTCCGATCCGGGCGCTCTGGAGTCAACCTCGCCCGGCCCTCGTCCAGCGCTGGCTCGCTCGCTGCGGAGGTTGTCCTCTCGACCTCCTGAAGACGCCCGAGCCTGCGGTACTTGGGCAGTCCAACCCTGGTGCCGCCGCTCATTGCAGGTGAAACGTGAAGCTGGACCGGCGGCCCCGATTGGCCGCGGCGATCGCGCCAGCGCTTCACCGTCGCCGCCAGGAGCGCGAGATCGAGGGGTTTGACCAGGTGCTCGTTGAAGCCCGCTTCCGCCGACCGCTGCCGGTCGGTCTCCTGGCCATAGCCCGTCAGCGCGAAGAGGCCCATGCGCGCGCCGCCTGGCAGGGCCCGCAGCCGCCGCGCCAGCTCGTAGCCGTCCATCACGGGCAAGCCCAGGTCGAGGATGGCGAGCTCGGGCGGCAGCTCGCGCGCGAGCTCCAGCGCGTGGGGGCCATCGTGCGCGGCGTGCGCCTCGAATCCCTGCGCCTGCAGCGCCTCCCGCAGGAGCAGGGCCGCGTCCTCGTTGTCGTCGACCACCAGGACCCGGAATGCCGCCGCTTCCCCGCGCACGGCGCGCGGGTTCAGCGGCGGAGGCGGCTGGCTGCCCGCGGGCTGCTCGTCGGTCGCCGGCAGCCGCACCGAGAAACGGCTCCCCAGCCCGGGCCCATCGCTGGTCGCCGCCACCGACCCGCCGTGGATGGCGGCGATGCTGCGCACGATGGCGAGCCCCAGGCCCAGGCCGCCCTGCGCGCGGTCGAGGGCCCGCGGGCCCTGCTCGAACAGGTCGAAGACGCGCGGCAGGAGGTCCTGCGGGATCCCCAAGCCGTCGTCCTGCACGGAGACGACGATCTCGCCCCCGTCGCGGCGCGCCTCGACGCGGATGTGCCCCCCGGGGTCGGTGTACTTGGCCGCGTTGCTGACCAGGTTCGAAACCACCTGCGCGAGCCGGGCGGGGTCGCCGTTGACGATCAGCACCCCGCGCGCAACGGCGAGGGAGAGCGAGTGGTTCTTGCCCTCGAGCAGCGGGCTCGCGATCTCGATCCCGGCAGCGATCACCTCGGCGATGTCCACCGCCCGGCGGCGCAGCTCGATCTTGCCGCGCGTGATGCGCGAGACGTCGAGCAGGTCGTCCACCAGCCCGACCAGGTGGTTGACCTGGCGCTCGATGACCGCCCGCTCCCGGAGCCCCGAGGTCTCCCCGCGAAGCCGCATCAGCTGCAGCGCCGTGAGGATGGGAGAGAGCGGGTTTCTCAGCTCGTGTCCGAGCATGGCGAGGAACTCGTCCTTGGCCCGATTCGCCTCCTCCGCCTTGCCGTAGAGGCGGGCGTTGTCGACCGCCAGCGCCGCCCGTCGGCCGATCTCCTCGGCGAGCGGAATTTCCGCGTCGCTGAAGCGGCGTCCGGATTCGTCGGTGAAGACCAGCGAGAGGACCCCGAGCCGCCGCTCCCGGGCGATGAGCGGCACGACCAGCACCGAGCGCATGCCGACCTCCTGCATGAGCCGCAGCTGCTCGGGCCCGCTGCTGAAGGCGGAGATCCGCGCGTCCGTGAGCTCAGGGATGAGGACCGGACCTTCGGCCCCGAGCCCCTCTGACGCCGGGTTGCGGCCGCTCCGGGGCGGCGGGGACTGCCGGAGCCGCTCCGCCAGCGCGCTCTTTGAAGGATCGCGGTGCGCCACCGCCACGCGCCGAGCGTTCCCCTCCTCGTCGAGCGCATCGACGATGCACCAGTCCGCCAGCGTGGGGACGACCAGCCGGGCGATGGTGGTGAGCGTCTCCTGGTAGCTGTTGGTCCCGGCGAGCGCCGCGCTGGCGTCGGCGAGGAGCCTCAGCCCTTGCTCCTCCCGCTTCTGCGCGCTCAGGTCCCGGGTCACGGTGGCGATGGAGCGGGGCTTGCCGCTGTCGTCGCGGATCGCGAAGGCCTCATAGAGGACCGGCACCAGGGCGCCGGTCCTGAAGTTGCGGAAGCGGGTCTCCCCGGCCCAGCGGCGCCCGGAGACGATCGCGCCGAGCCAGGTCTCCCGGACGAAAGTGGCGTCCTCGGGCGCGAAGTACTCCTCCACCCGCGCCGGCAGCACCGCGAGGTCACCCAGCCCGACCAGCCGGCGCCCGGCCTCGTTCACGTAGCGGACGGTCCCGTCCAAATCGCCGATGGCGATGAAATCGGAGCTGCGCTCGACGACGGCGGCGAGCTGCGCGCGTTCTTCCTCGGCGCGCTTCCTGCTGCTCAGATCGAGCACGAAGGAGAGCGCGCGCTGTGCCTCCTCGTCGACGATGGCCGCGCCGGTTAGGACCGGCACCCGCGAGCCGTCCTTGTGCAGGTACTCCGTCTCGACGGGGCCCTGCGCCTCCGCGGTACCGGCAGGGCCCAGGTCCTTGCCCTCCCCGCGAGCGGGCGGCGTCAGCGCGCCCAGATTCAGCTTCCCGGCCAGCACTTCGTCGCGCGTGTAACCGAGCTTGCGAAGGAGCGTGTCGTTCGCCTCGCGGACCACGCCCCGGGCATCGGTCGCCATCACGCCGAGGAGGCCGGCCTCGAACAGGCGGCTCCTGCTGGCGAGGCTGCGACGGACCTCGCGCTCCGCCTCTTCGCGCTTGTCCTCGAGGGTGCCGAGGGCGCGCACGGTCGTCCAGATGAACCCGCCGAAGAGGACCATCAGGGTGACGACGAAGAAGGCGGTGCCCGCCGACACGTCGTAGAAGCCGGCCCGCTCGCCTTCGAGTCGCAGCCAGCCCAGGGCGAGGGGGACGAGCACCGCGACGAGGAGCATGCGCCGGGCGAGGAAGCCCACCGAGCCGCGGTCGAGAAGGACGGCGATCGGCGGCCGGTGCGGCCGCGCGCACAGTGCGCTGAGGGCGAGGACGAGGAGGCAAACGCCGGTGTAGGGCGAGATCCGGACTAGAACGCATCTCATAACCGCGTCGAGGGGATCGACGGCAGATCCAGTTTGTGATCTACCGTTGCGATGGACCTCACGGACGAGCAGTGGGAAGTTG